>JAKCEC010000077.1 GCA_021841725.1 Actinomycetes bacterium
TAGTCATGGTGTGCCGACGAATCTCCAGGCCGTTGGCGCAGGATCTCGTCGCACTGCGCAACTGACGTCCGCGCTCGAACGCGAACTATCTCAAAAGAGGGACTGGGGCTCGACGGGCTCGATCAATTGGGGACCATCGTTACGCACTGACCCGACCGCGGGGTCGACACCGTAGTGCTGGAGCGTGCCGTCGCGCGCGGGGCGAATCAAATGCGCGCGCTGCGTGGGACCGGTCTCGCCGGGGTCGAGCCATTCGTCGACGTCCGTGAGTTCGACGACGACGGGCATGCGGTCGTGGATCTCGTCCATGTCGTCGTTGGGCGTAGTGGTGAGTACCGTGCAGGTCTGAAGCGCGGGGACGTCCTCGTGGGCGGTGGGATCACGCCAGTACTCGTAGAGTCCCGCCAAGAGCAGTGCGTCGCCGTCGCGGCGGGTGAAGTAGTGCGGCTGCTTAGCGTGACCAGATCGGTGGTCCCACTCGTAGAAGCCGTCGACGGGGATGACGCACGGACGCTTTTTAAAGGCCGCCCGAAATGAGGGCTTCTCGGCGACGGTCTCACCACGGGCGTTGAAGAGTCGGTTGGCGATAGAGGGATCCTTGGCCCAACCCGGAAGGAGTCCCCAGCGGTAGCGGTCGAGTACGCGTTCACCCCCGTGCTCGGCGACGCCGAAGAGCTGTCGTTGGGGCCCTACGTTCCAACTGGGGTGGGTGGTCTCCTCCAAACCGGCCGCCAGGGCGGCGTCGAGGAGCCGCGCGAAGCGGATTGGGGGGCTGAAGAGGGCGATGCGACCACACACGGGAACTCCTTTCTCCAGTGACTTTAGGGTCATTGGCGTCCGTGACGGGGAGTGGCTACTGTAGCGAACATATGTTCGCTTTTTTACTCCCACGCCCTCGCCTCTCGGATGATCTGGTGGCCACGCTACGCCCCGTCACCCTGGCTAAGTCCCGTATTGTCCCCGTCGCTGAGCCGTGGGCGTCGCTGCTGCCGGGGGGCGGATTGCGTCGGGGTTCGACCGTCGTGGTGCACGCCCCACCAGGACTGGGCGGGCTCAGCGTGGCGCTGAGTCTGCTGAGTGAGGCCAGTGCCCGGGGGCACTGGGTCGCCGTGGTGGGGGTGGACGACCCCGGGGTGGTGGCGATGTCGGATCTGGGCGTGGACCTGCGGCGCGTCCTCTTCGTGCCACGCCCGCGTGGTGCGTGGGCCGAGGCAACGGCCGACCTGCTCGACGGCGTGGACCTCGTAATCGTGCGCCCGCCCTCGCGCGCGTCGCACGTGGCGGCGCGCAGGTTGATGGACCGGGTACGAGAGCGCGGGACCGTCGTACTCGCGCTCACCGAACCGCGTGCGCCCTGGCCACTACCCGCGGACCTCACGTTGCACCTCACGGGCTCGCGTTGGACCATGTCCTCGCGCCTCGACGCACGCTACGTGACGCTACGCGTCGGGGGCCGCGGTGAGGCCGCGCGGGGTGGCGAACACGTGGTCGTGGTGCCCGACGTTCGCGGACGGGCGGTGGCGCGATAAGTGGAACGCCTTCTCGCGCTCTGGGTGGAGCCGCTGAGCGAGGAGCGGGCCGACGGGTCGACCCTGCGCGACCTGCTTCGTCTGCTCGACGCCCTCGAGGTGCTCTGTCCCTTCGTCGAGGTGATACGCCTCGGACTATGCGTTCTGCCCCTGCGTGGACCGAGTCGGTTCTTCGGCGGTGACGAGGCAGTCCTCGCCGCGGTGCGCCAGAGTGTGCGCGACGTACTGGACCTCGACGTCACACTCGGGGTCGCCGAGGGGCTCTTCTGCGCGGAGCTCGCGGCGCGTCAGGGCACGGTGCTCCTCGCGGGCCAGACGACGGCGTTTCGCCGCGCCCAGCCCCTGGGGGTGCTCGGTCATCGTGAACTCGCCACCACGGGCCGTCGCCTCGGTCTCTATACGGTGGGTGACTTCGCGGACCTCGACGCCGCACGCGTGGCTGAACGATTTAGCGCCGCGGTGCGAGTGCTGCATCGCGTGGCCCGCGGGGAGTTGGGCGAGTTACCCGGCCAACGCGATCCGCGCCTAGCGACGCGACTGCGCAGTGTCCGGGGCGAGGCCGTGCCGAGCGACGAGCAGGTGAGTTTCTTCGGCCAACGTAGTGCCGGGGACGACCGCGCCCAGGCGGCGGCGCATCGGGTGCGTCACCGCCTGGGCCCCGAGGCGGTATTCGTGGCGCGTCTGCACGGCGGTCGGGTCCCCGAGGATCGAGCGAGTCTGGCCCCCTGGGGCTCGCCCTCGCGTGAACTACGCGACGACGCTCCGTGGCCCGGACGTCTCGGGGGTCCTTCACCCGTCACCTCCCTGCAACAGCCCGTCGCGGTCGAGCTGCGAGACGAGAGCGGTGAGCCCGTGCGCGTGGGGGTGCGCGGTTCACTCAGCGCCGTCCCCGCGTCACTGGTCCTGGTGCGCGGCTCTCGTCGTGGTGTCATCTGGCACGCCGGTCCCTGGCCGTTGGTGGAGCGTTGGTGGTCGACGCCGCGACGCCGCGCTCACCTGCAGGTGTTACTCGACGGCGGCGAGGCGATGTTGCTCTCGATTGAGGCGGGCCGTTGGTGGCTAGTGGGGATCTACGACTGATGACGCGCTACGCCGAACTGCACGCCCACTCGGGCTTCAGCTTCCTCGACGGAGCGAGTGACCCCGAGGAGCTCGTCGCCGAGGCGGTGCGCCTCGAACTCGGCGCGCTGGCCCTGAGCGACCACCACGGGCTCTACGGGGCGGTGCGCTTCGCCGAGGCCGCGCGCGCGGGGGGACTGCCCACGGTGTTCGGGGCTGAACTCACACTCGACGCGCGCGACGACCGCGTGGGGGTGCCCGACCCCCAGGGTGCGCACCTCGTGGTGCTGGCGCGCTCACCCGAGGGGTACCGTCGTCTTTCGACGATGCTCGGTGAGGCGCACTTGGCGCGCGGTGAGAAGGGGGCCCCGCAACTCAGTCTCGATCACGTGGCGAGTTGCGCGGCGCAGTGGCTGGTGTTGACGGGGTGCCGTAAGGGGCCGCTCACGCGCGCGTTGGTCGAGGAGGGTCCGCGCGCCGCGCGCCGTGAATTGCTCGGACTCATCGACCGCTTCGGTCGTGAGAACGTGGCGGTCGAGATCTGGGACCACGGACACTTCGAGGACGTGGCGCGCAATGACGTCCTCGCGGAGCTAGCGGTCAGTCACGGAGTGGATCTGGTGGCGACGGGCAACGTGCACTACGCCCGCCCCGAGGATTTCGCGCGCGCCAATGTGGTGGCGGCAATCCGCGCGCGGCGCAGCCTCGAGGAGATGCGGGGTTGGCTCTCGGCCTCGCCGTGGGCGCACCTGCGCGGGGATGGCGAACAACGCCGCCGTTTCGCGCGCTGGCCCGGGGTGGTGGACCGGGCCGGCGAATTGGGAGCCGAACTCTCCATGGACCTGCGCTTGGTGGCGCCGAACCTGCCCGCGTTCGCCACGCCGGCGGGGATGGACGAGCAGGCGTACCTCACGGCGCTGGTGCACGCGGGGGCGGCGAAGAAGTACGGCCCGCGCGAGAACGAACGCGTACCGGGCGCGTGGCGTCAGATCGACCACGAACTCGCCGTCATCGGTGGACTGGGCTTCGCGGGGTACTTCCTCACCGTCTGGGACATCACCGAGTTCTGCCGTCGTTCGAACATCTACTGTCAGGGTCGCGGCTCGGCCGCTAATTCGGCGGTCTGCTTCTCGCTGGGTATCACGAACGCCGACGCCGTGAAACTGCACCTGTTCTTCGAACGCTTTCTCTCGCCCGCGCGCGATGGCCCCCCGGACATCGACGTCGATATCGAGTCGGGCCGGCGTGAGGAGGTGATCCAGTACGTGTACCAACGCTACGGACGACGTCACGCCGCCCAGGTCGCCGCCGTCATCACCTATCGACCGCGTTCGGCGCTACGCGACGTGGCGCGGGCCTTCGGCTACTCCGAGGAGGCCGCCAATGAATTACGCGACCGGGTGGACCGTTCGAGCATGACCGCGTTGTCGCAGGAGGTGCCCGAGATACTGCTCACCATGGCGACGCAGATGTTGGACCGCCCCCGCCACCTCGGTATCCACTCGGCCGGCATGGTGTTGTGCGATCGGCCCGTACTCGACGTGTGTCCGGTCGAGTGGGGGCGCACGCCCGGACGTACGGTGCTGCAGTGGGATAAGGACGACTGCGCGGCGATCGGCCTGGTGAAGTTCGACCTGTTGGGGCTCGGCATGCTCGACGCCCTCCACCGCGCCGTCGACCAGGTGACGGCCTACCACGGGGTCACGTTGGACCTGGGCGAGCTCGAACAGGAGGACGCCGTCTACGACCTGCTGTGCGAGGCCGATACCGTGGGCGTCTTCCAGGTGGAGTCGCGCGCGCAGATGGCCACGCTGCCGCGCGTGCGGCCGCGCTGTTTCTACGACCTGGTGATCGAGGTGGCGCTGATCCGTCCCGGACCCATCCAGGGCAACGCCGTCAACCCCTATATTCGCCGCCGCCGCGGTGACGAGCCCGTCACGTACCTGCACCCGCGCCTCGAGCCGATTCTCTCGCGCACGCTCGGCGTGCCGCTCTTCCAGGAACAGTTGATGGAGATGGCCGTCGCGGTGGCGGGGTTCTCGCCCGCCGAGGCCGACGAGCTGCGCCAGGCCATGGCCGCCAAGCGCTCGGAGCTGCGCATGCTCAAGCTCAAGAGTCGCTTCTACGCGGGGATGGCGGCCAACGGCATCACGGGGGGCGCGGCCGACCAACTCTTTGACGCGCTGGCGGCCTTCGCCAATTTCGGCTTCCCCGAGTCGCACTCGGTATCCTTCGCGCACCTGGTGTACTGCTCGGCGTGGATCAAGGTGCACTACCCGGCGGCGTTCCTGGTGGCGTTGCTCAACGCGCAGCCCCTGGGATTCTGGTCGCCGCAGAGCCTGGTCGCCGACGCGCAACGCCACGGGGTTACGGTCCGACGCCCCGACGTGAACCTCTCGGGCGCCGACGCGACCCTCGAGGGCGACGAGGAGCGACCCGACGTCCGCCTGGGACTCGTGAGCGTGCGCGGGGTGGGTCGAGAGTTGGCTGAGCGGATCGCCGCGGGCGCGCCCTGGCGCGACGCCGAGGACCTGGTGCGGCGCGCAGCGGTGCACCAACAGCACCTCGAGGCGTTGGCCGCGGCCGGAGCGATGGACTGTTTCGGGGAGAGTCGCCGGGCCCTCACGTGGGTGGCCGGCGCCGCGGCGCAGAGTACCGTGGGCCGACTCGAGGGGGTGGTGACCGGACTACGCGCCCCGCGTCTACCCGTCACCACCGAGATCGAGCGCGTCGCCGACGATCTGTGGTCGCTGGGGCTCACCCCCGAGACGACGGCCATCGCCCTGGTGCGTGGCGAACTCGACGGACGTGGGGTGACGATGGCGGCGCGATTGATGGGGGCTGAGAGTTCCCGCGTCACGGTCGCGGGGGTCGTGACGCATCGTCAGCACCCCGAGACGGCCAATGGCGCGGTATTCCTCAACCTCGAGGACGAGAGTGGACACGTCAACGTGATCTTCTCCAAGGGGGCCTGGGCCCGCTGGGGGCCGGTGGCGCGACGTTGCCCCGCCCTGATGGTCCGCGGCGCGTTGCAGCGCGGACAGGGTACCGTGACGGTTCAGGCGGAGTTCGTGGAGCCCCTCGTCCTGGGCGCCACGACGCCGTCGCGCGACTGGCACTGAACTGCGCTGACTCGGCCGCACGGTGCCGTCCAGGGTGAATAATGGGGGTGTGCGAGTAGCCGCTCTTCAGATGACGTCGGGCAGTGACGTGCGCGCCAACGAGTCCGCCATCTTCCGTCTCGTCGAGCGCGCCAGCGACGAGGGTGCCACCTACGTCCAACTGCCCGAGTACTGCACCTACTGGGGACCGCGCTCGGGCTACGACGCGGCGGCCAAGACCCTCGAGGACGGCTTCGTGCGCCAGCTCGCCCTGGTGGCGCGCGGGCGTGGCATTACGGTGCACCTGGGGAGCATGCTCGAGCCCGCACCGGGGGGCCGCTTCTTCAACACCAGCGTCGTCCTCGGACCCCGCGGTGACGTCGCGGCCGTCTATCGCAAGGTCCACCTCTTCGACGCGCAACCGCCCGGCGGGGTCACTTACCTCGAGTCGGAGTACATTACGCCCGGCGACGAACTGCGCGTCGTGGACGTCGGCGAGCTGCGCCTGGGTCTGAGTATCTGCTTCGACGTGCGCTTCGGCGAACTCTACCGGGCCCTGGCCCTCGCCGGCGCCCGCGCGTTCGCCGTGCCGGCGGCGTTCTCGGCTCTCACGGGCCCCGCGCACTGGGAGGTCTTGCTGCGCGCCCGCGCCATCGAGAACCACGCGTTCGTCATCGCCG
>JAKCEC010000078.1 GCA_021841725.1 Actinomycetes bacterium
GAACGAGGACATCGACGGCCATGGCGACGAAGAGGGCGGTGAGGTACGTGATGGAGAAGTGAAAGAGGCGCATCGCTTCGGCGACGTCGGCCTGGTCGGCGCGCGCGTGACGGTAGAGCCGCCACGCGTAGAAGGTGAACATCGCCCCCAGTACCGTCGCCGACAGCGCGTAGATCCACCCGAGGTGCGCGATGGGACCAATCCACATCGTCACCATCCACAACACGACGGAGTAGACGAGGATCTCGAGCGTGGTGCGCCGCAGGGAGGCCACCACCGGCATCATCGGAACGTTGGCGGCGGCGTAGTCGTCGCGGTAGCGCACAGCCAGCGCCCAGAAGTGCGGCGGGGTCCAGATGAAGATGACGACGAAGAGCAACACGGGCGTCCAACTGAGGTTGTTCGTCACCGCGGACCACCCGATCAACACCGGTACCGCGCCCGCGGCCCCACCGATGACGATGTTCTGCTTCGAGCGTCGCTTGAGCCACATCGTGTAAATCCCGACGTAGAAGGCCGTCGCGGCCATGGCCAACCACGCCGAGAGCACGTTGACGAAGGTGGCCAGCACGAGGAAGGACAACCCCTCGAGACCCAGCGCGAAGATTGCGGCGGCGCGCGGCGTCATCACCCCGGTCACCAGGGGACGATTCTTCGTGCGGTCCATGATGGCGTCGATGTCGCGGTCGTAGACCATGTTGAGGGCGTTGGCGCCCCCCGCCGCGAGGGTCCCGCCCACCAGCGTGGCGACGATGAGCCAAAAGCCCGGGACCCCGCGGTCCGCCACCACCATGGTGGGCAGCGTGGTCACGAGCAAGAGTTCGATGATGCGCGGCTTGGTCAGCGCCACGTAGCCCTTTACCGTCGCCGACGTAGTGCGTGAAAGAGGAGCGACGAGGGACACGGCGCCTAGTCTACGAGGCCGTAGAAATACCTAGGCTGTCGGGGTGACGACTTCCTCCCGGCTCGAGCTCAGCCCCCCGGTGTTTCGGTGGTTCGCCTTCGCGGCCTTTCTCTCCATGATCATAATTATCCTGACTGGAGCGGCTGTTCGACTGACCGGATCGGGTCTGGGGTGTCCCGATTGGCCGACGTGTTTCAAGCACGCCTACGCCAGCGGTTGGACCATCCACTCCAAGATTGAGTTCGCCAACCGTCTCGTCACCGTCACCCTGGTGGTCGTGACCTTCGTGGTGTTCCTGGCGTCCTTCGCCCGGCGCCCACGGCGGCGCGACCTGTCGGTACTCGCGGCCGCCTTGATTCTGGGCGTGGTCCTCGACGCCGGCCTCGGCGCCTACGTCGTGTACTCCAAGCTCAACCCCTGGCTCGTCTCCCTGCACCTCCTGCTCTCACTGGCGATGGTCGTGGTATCGGCCCACCTCTATCACCGTTCCAAGTACGTCTACGGCCCGGGGTCGCGCGCGGACGTGCGAGACCGTCACTTCCTCGCGGTGGCGCGATTCATGTGGGTGCCCTTCGCCCTCTTATTGGTGACCGGGACGATGACCACGGGGTCGGGGCCCCACGCCGGAGGTTCTCAGGGTCAGTTGGAAGCGCGACGCCTCCCCTTCGCCTTCTCGTCGGCGGCGTGGGTCCATTCGGTCGCCGCGACGCTCTTCGTCGGACTGGTCGTGGGCCTGCTCCTCGCGATCTGGCGGACGTCGGCGCCGGCTCCCCTGCAGCTCGGCGTGCGTCGCCTCGCGATCATCGCACTGGTCCAAGCCGCCATCGGCGTGAGTCAGTACCTCACCCACGTGCCCGCGGTACTCGTCGAACTCCACGTCGCGGGGGCCACGTCGCTCACGATCGGTGTGACCCAATTTCACCTTCGCCAAACCGCCCACGACCGCGAGCCGAGCATCGCGAAAAAGGTCGCCGTCGCATGAGCCGGCGCCCTGGGACGTATGGCCCTATCGTACGTTTTGAGTCTTAAGACAAACTTATGTTTCAGGAGGTGCGTTATGGCACAAGGCTGGGGCCTAGGGGCCCTTATTAATCTCGACCACTATGGCCACTACATACAGTGGCACGTCATTCAGATCAGTGTCGGGAATCTCATCGTTATGGTCCTCATGGTCGCGACCTTCGTCGCGGCCCTGTTGGCACCATTTCCGGGTCGGCGTAATCGAAAGGGAGCCAAGTGAGTACCGATATTGATCGCCAGTGGACCTCGCGGATCCGCCACAACGTGGTGGACAAGTTGCCGCCGGACAAGCTCCTACCCGACACTCAGCCGGCCTACGTCGCCTCGTGGATCTACGTCTTCGGCGTGACGACCATCGCGGCCCTGGGCGTCGTCATCTTGACGGGCATCATCCTGGCCCTCGACGGACCGCAGTGGTGGCACTCGTCCTCCCTCGGTCACTTCGTCAACTCGATGCACCTGTGGAGCGTGGAGATCTTCTTCTTCGCCATGGTCGTGCACCTGTGGGGCAAGTTCTCGATGGCCGCCTGGCGCGGCGGGCGTTCCCTGACCTGGGTCACCGGTGCGGTGACGTTCATGGCGTCGATCCTGGCGGGCTTCACGGGGTACGTGAGCCAGACCAACTTCGACTCTCAGTGGATCGCCACCCAGGCCAAGGACGGCATCAACTCCACGGGCGGCGGCGCGTTCTTTAACGTGCTCAACCTCGGTCAGATGCTCATGTGGCACATCGTGCTCCTGCCCCTCGCCGCCGTGGTCTTGACCGCCCTGCACGTGATCATGGTGCGCGTCAAGGGCGTCGTGCCCCCCTTCGAAGACGCGACGACGGAGGTGTCGGCATGACGAAGAAGGCCTTTCGACCCGACGTCGACGCCCCCGAGTACAAGGGCGCCTACGTCCCCTACGACATCATCAAGGAGGGCGCCATCGCCGTCTTGGTGGTGTTCATCCTCACCGCCGCCCTCGCCCTGGTCTTCAGTTCACCCGACGAGAAGGCCATCACCATCAAGACCTGGTCGAACGCGGACGCCGTGGACTTCGCCCAGACCGCCGGTGACGAACTCGCCGGCACGTCGGCCGTGGCCGGTTACGGGGCGCCCTACAACAGCAACGGCACCAGCCAGCACTGGGGATTCCTCTCGCCCGAGAAGTGGGTGGGCGTGCACATCCCGATCAACACCTCGCAGGACTTCGTCATCGACCCCCTGTCCGCGCAGCCGGCCCAGCCGGCCCTGACCGCGGCGTTGAACCAGTGGAAGTCGGCGTCGAGCACGGTCCAGACCGCGTGGGCCGACGCCTTCAACAAGGCGGAGCCGAACTTGACGTTCGTCAACAACCGGGTGATCATCCCCACCAAGGCCGCCGGACCCATCCCGGTCCTCCTCAACTACGAGACCCAAATGGCCCGTAGCGGGGCCCTGGACCAGGCGTTGGTGACCCAGAACGGCTTCTACACCACCAACTACACCAAGCCCCTCCTGTTCCTCTCCGACGGTACGTACTTCGCCGGCCTGGCGAACAAGCAGCACCTGTTGGGCAGCCAGTGGGGAATGATGAACGAGACCGGTCAGTACCCCGGTCAGGCGTGGCTGTGGCTCTACACCTTCTGGTACCAGGTCAAGCCGTGGAGCACCAGTGCCAGCGGTGACTTCCTGGTGTGGGGCACGATGATGATCCTCACCGCCCTGATGGTGCTCGTGCCCTTCATCCCGGGTCTGCGCTCGATACCGCGCAAGATCAAGATCTACCGCATCATCTGGCGCGAGCACTACACCCAGTAGTCCCTACCCTCGATCCGCGTTCCGCCAAGTGGGAGTCGACACCGACGAGTGTCGCTGCAGCACCGCTTCCACTTGGCGGGCCGCGTCGAGGAGCGTCCACTCACTGTGGGGTCGCCCCACCAGCGTGAGTCCGACGGGTAGCCCCTCCACCAGTCCCATCGGCACCGTGAGGATGGGCCAGCCCGCCACCGCGGCCGCCATGATCGAGGCCGACACGTACTTGGCGTTGTCACCGTTGACGAGGTCGCTCTTCCACGCGGGACCGTAGGCCGGCGACACCACCACGTCGTAGTCGCCGAGCACCGGACCCAGGGCGTTCGCGAGCGCCCACCCCACGTTTCGCTCCCGCGCGAGCTCGTAGGCCTCCGTGGCGCAACCGCCCGAGTCGCGCGCGCGCACGAGGAACTCGTGCCCGAAGTAGCGCTGTTCGACGTCGGCGTGGGCGTCCTCGTAGGCCACCACGTCCGCCAGGGACGACACCCCCTCCCCCGGGCGCTGAGCCAGATAGGCGTCCAGTCCGTCGCGTAGCTCGGCCAGCAGCACGGTGAGCTCATCCTCGTACTCGATCGCGCTGGGCAGGCCACCCTCGCCCCGCGCGATCTCGAGGCCCGACGAGCGCAACTGCGCCATCACCGCGTCGAACACGGCGTCGGTGGCCGCGTGGCCCGTGCGCCACGCGCGCGCGTCGACCCAGCGCGCGGGCGTCGGGACGGGCGCCGACTCGCGCACCATCGCGCCGTAGAGCAGGGCCACGTCGGCGACGGACCGCGCCATCGGGCCGGGACTGTCCTGGGAGTGACTGATCGGGACCACTCCGTCGCGCGACGTCACCCCCACCGTGGGCTTGAGGCCCACCACGCCGTTCAGTGACGCCGGACAGGTGATGGATCCGTCCGTCTCGGTCCCGACCGCCAGCGGTGCGAGACCGGCCGCCAGGGCCGCCCCCGACCCCGACGAGGATCCCCCCGCCGAGCGGTCCAGGGCCCAGGGATTGGCGACGAGACCCCCGGTGGCGGAGTACCCGCTGGTGGAGTGCGGCGAGCGAATGTTGGCCCATTGGCTCAAGTTCGTGCTGGCGAGAACAATCGCGCCGGACTCGCGCAAGGTCGTGACGAGGGCGGCGTCGCGGCTCGCGCGACCCCGCAGCGCCGTCGAACCCGCCCAGCCCGGAAGGCCCCTCGCCTCGATGTTGTCCTTGACGACGACGGGGACGCCGTGCAGCGGCCCCCGGATCTCGCCGCGCGCTCGTTGTCGGTCGCGTTCGTGCGCCACCTCGAGCGCATCGTCGGCCCGGGCCGCGATCGAGCCCAGCGTGACCCCCGCGACGTCGATCGCGGCGATGCGCGCCAACAGTTGCTCGACGATTGCGGCGGAGGTCGTCTCGCCGCGCTCGAGTTGACCCCGGAGTGTCGTCGCGCCCGCGTAGGCGACGTCGTAACTCTCCGGGTGCGGATCGTTGGTCATTCCCCCACCGCCCGCGCACCCGTGATCGGCGTGCGCAGGGTGTCGCCGACGTCAAAACGTTGACGGTGCGCCCCGCCCAAGATCCACGCGGAACCCTGGCCCCGCACCACCCACTCTTCGGGACCCCCCACGATGGCGGTGTCCTCGTCGACGCCCACGACCGTGACGTCCTCGTCGTGACCCACCAGGAATCGCGTGGCCACGTCGGGCATTCGCTTCACGAACGCGTCGAAGTGGGGGATGACCCGCACGTGGCGCAGCAGCGCGAGTCCCGGCGTCCCCCCCTCGCGCGGGTGGCGGATGGTGGGTACCCACGACGCCATCACCATGGCCCCCGCGCTACAACCCGCCAGCGCGGCGCCCGCGCGCCAGCGCGCCTCGATGGCCGCCCACAGCTTGGTATCGCGCAAAGTCTGGGCGAGGAAGTTCGGATTCCCCCCCGAGAGGTAGATGAGTCCCGCGTCCTCGATCAACGCGACGACGGCGGGATCGTCGGCGTCCTCGCGCGTCGCCACCGGCACCGTCACCGGCGTCACCCCGATGCGGCGGGCCTGTTCCACGCCCAGCCGGTGCCAGCGCTCGACGGTGGCGGGACCGTCGGGGACCGCCGCGGTCGCGATCTGTACGTAGCGCGGTGAACGGCCGGCGATGAGGGCGGCCTCGATGTCGGTCATCACCGGGAGGTACTCGCCGGAGCCGACGAGGGCGAGGGGCCCGGCCGAGTACTCTCTCGTCGCCCGTCCACCTTCGTTCGTCACGTCACTACTCACCCTCGCTACGGTAATGCGGGGGACGGCCCGCCTTGACGGCGGGGGTACGATGGCCCCCGATGGCGCTCACCACGTACCGCGAATGCAGCGGCGCCGAGAAGCGCGCCGCGTTGCGCGTCTTCTGGACCCGCCGCCCGGACCCGTCCGCGAAGGTCAACGACGCCGCGCGCGAATACGCCCCCTACGCGTTCGTCCTCGTCGGCGTCGTGGTCCTCGAGTTGTCCGTCATCGCGGTGGAGTTGGTGGCGCGGGCCACCACCGGGGCCTGGGCGGCGGCGGCGGCGGCGGTCCTCGCGTGGTGGGGACTGAGCTGGACCGTCACCTGTCGACGACTCGTCGCGCGCGCCGGACGCGACGGACGCGCCAGCGACCCCGACCAGCGCTGAGGACGCGAGGG
>JAKCEC010000079.1 GCA_021841725.1 Actinomycetes bacterium
GCGTCTTTCGCCTGCGCCAACGCGGTGACGGCGCGTGGACGGCGGATCCCTCGAGCGACGACGCGGACGCCCGGGCGCTCCTCGGACTCGCCGTCGCGCGCACGCGGGCCCCGTGGCTGGACCTGCGCCGACGCGCGGCGCGACTCTTCGACGACGCGGCGCAGTCGCGCAGTGAACACCCGCGCGCGATCGCCTACGCGGCGCTGGGCGCCGCGGAGGTGCTCCGACGCCAGCCCGAGCACGCGGGGGCGCACCGCCTCTTGAACGCGGCGTCCCAGTTGACGGCGGGCCGCGTGGACGACCCCGACTGGCCCTGGTCGGAGGAACGCTTGACGTACGACAACGCGGTCCTGCCCGAAGCCTCCCTCGAGGCGGCGGTCATTTGGCGTGACGCGCGACGCGCGCGGGTGGCCCTCGCGCAGTTGCGCTGGCTGGTCGAACGCCAGACACTCGAGGGACACTTCAGTTTTACGCCGGTGGGGGGCGCGGACGTGGACTCCGTTGCCCCCGGGTTCGATCAGCAGCCGATCGAGGCGTGGGCGACGGCGAGCGCCTGCGCGCGCGCGTACCACCTCACCCACGATTCGCGCTGGCTGGCGGCCGTCGAGCTCGCCGCGGCGTGGTTCTTCGGGGCGAACGACGTGGGCGTGGTGGTGTACGACGAATGGACGGGGGGTGCCTACGACGGTCTCGAGGCTCACGGGGTCAATCAGAACGAGGGCGCCGAATCGGCGATGGCGTTCGTCGCGACGATGATGTACGTCGCGCAACTCCGCGCCTACGCCGCGGCGACGGCGTGATCCCTGCGCTAGGCCGCGCGACGCAGCGCGTCGATGAGGTGGCCCACCGGGGCCGTGGCGACGCCGACGCACCGGTCCGCCGCCCCGTAGGTGAGGTAGACGACGTCGTCGTCGAGGTGCGCCCCCTGGACGAAGACCACGTTGTCGACGTCGCCCTCGCGTTCCCAGTCGAGTTCGGGTTCGAGCAGGGGCTGGTCCAGGCGACTGAGGAGTCGCCCGGTGCCCGCGTCGAGCAGCGCCAGGTTGGCGGTGTAGGCGCCGTCGGCGCGGCGTTCGTGGAAGAAGAGGAGCATCCCCTCCTCGGTACGCACCGGCGGGGCCCCCGCGCCGATACCCAACGCTCCGGGCGAGGGTCGCATGAGGACGTGCGCGTCGAGGTGGGTCAGGTACGGGTCCCAGTACTCGGGTCCCGCGTGCCAGAGGTGCTCGAGGTCGTCGAAGACGGCCAACTGCATGTTGGGGTGGATCCGGTGGATGAGGGCGACGCGTTCGTCGCTGAGCGAGAACACGATGGCGTCCTTGTTGGCCACGTCGTCGGGACCCAGGAGACGTCCCGACTCCTCGATGAGGTGGAAGCGGTCGTCGTCCCAATCGAGACGGTGCGCGCCGATGCGCCACGGGCGGCCGCTGTCCTCGGGCGCCAGCGAGGTGTAGGTCATCACGATGTGCTCGTCGGGGCCGCTGCGCACGCGCTGGACCCGCGGGTCCTCGAAGCAGTGCACCCCGTGGGCGCCCGCCTCGCCGAGCACGTAGGCGAATTCGTAGTCGTGTCCGTCCTTGGAGGTCAGCACGACGATGTCGGAGATGTAGTCGAGGAAGCGCGGACCCGCCCCCTCGTTACGGCGGTAGCCGCTGCGTACGGCGCGCGCGAAGAGGTGGAAGGTGTCCGCGTGGTGCAAGAGACCGGCGTTGAAGACGGCCCCGTAACCCGGTATCGTCCCGGCCTCCACGATGGGCCGGTCGTGGAGGCGGCGGACCTGGAACGGTTCGCCGGAAGTGTTCGTCATACGGTGCCTTCTTCGATCCCGTCGCGCCCCGCGATCGGTGCTGCCCGCGTGGACAACGGAAACAACGAGTATAAGGGGATTGTACGGGCGATTGTGTCACGGGGGAGGGATGATGTCTGAGAACACCGACACGCGCGAACTGTTCCGACGCTACGAGGGCAATCCGATCATCACGGCGCGCCACTTCCCGCGTATGGTCAACGCCGTCTTCAACCCGGGGGCCACCGTCTTCGAGGGTCGCACGCTGCTGTTATTGCGCGTGGAGCACCGCACCGGTCTGTCCTCCCTCGTGGTCGCCACCAGTGCCGACGGCCTCACCGACTGGCGCATCGAACGCGAGCGGGGCCTCGAACCCGACCCCGAGTTGATCGAGGAGTGCTGGGGGATCGAGGACCCGCGCATCACGCGCATCGGCGACGAGTACTACGTCGTCTACGTCGGCTACTCGGCCTACGGGCCCCTGGTCAGTCTGGCCAAGACCCGTGACTTCGTCAACTGGGAACGCTGCGGCGTCCTGCAGTCGCCCGAGGACAAGGACGCCGCGCTCTTTCCCGTCACCTTCGACGGGCGCTGGGCGTTGATCCACCGTCCCGTCACGTCGGCCCCGGGGCTGGGGGCCCACATGTGGCTGTCCTTCAGTCCCGACCTGCACTACTGGGGCGACCTGCGCGTCCTGCTGGCCGCGCGCCGCGGCGGGTGGTGGGACGCCAACAAGGTCGGGCTCGGTCCGCCACCGCTCCTCACCGACCGCGGTTGGCTGGTGTGCTACCACGGTGTGCGGGTGACGGCGTCGGGCTCGATCTATCGCTTGGGTCTCGCCCTCTTGGACCGCGACGACCCGTCGCTCGTGCTCTCGCGGGGCAACGAGTGGGTCTTCGGGCCCCAGGCTCCCTACGAGCAATCCGGCGACGTGCCCGACGTCGTCTTCCCCTGCGGGTGGATCCTGCGCGACGACGGCGACACGCTGCACCTCTACTACGGCGCGGCCGACTCGGTGGTGTGCGTGGCCACCGCCAGCCTCAGCCAGTTGTTGGAGCACCTCGGGGTGCATCCCTTCGCCCACGGTTGAGCGACGTCCCTCGCGCGGCGCCCGGGGCACCGGGGGTTGAAAAAAGCCGCCCCGGAGGGCGGCTCGTCTCAGGGCGGCGGCGGGGTCTACGCGTCGGCGCCCGCGCGGAGCTTGGCGATGCGCTTCATCAGACCGCTCTTCTTGTTGGCCGCGGTGTTCTTGTGGATGATGCCCTTGGACGCGGCCATGTCGATGCGCTTGACGGCGAGGCGCAGCGCGGTCTCCTCGTTCTCGGTGCCGACGGCGCTGACGGCGGTCTTGGCGCGGGTGCGGATCTCGGACTTGACGGCGCGGTTGCGCTCGCGAGCGATCTCGTTCGTCTTGTTGCGCTTGATCTGGCTCTTGATATTCGCCACAAAAAACCTCGTTCTCACGTCGCCGAGACTCTCCGGCGGGCTAGACAAGGCTAGCAGACGCCGCGGCGCAGCCCCGCTGTCGTGGGGCCGTGCGCCCGGCCCACTAGCCTTAACGGCACCGTGGCCCAGCATCTCCTACCCGTCGAGACGGCGAAAATCCGTAATTTCTCCATCATCGCCCACGTCGACCACGGCAAGTCGACGTTGTCGGACCGTATCTTAGAGATCACCGGCGCGGTCGACCCGCGCCTGATGCGCGCGCAGTACCTGGACTCGATGGACATCGAGCGTGAGCGCGGTATCACCATCAAGGCCCAGAACGTGCGCGTGTTCTTCGAGGGCCACATCCTCCAGCTCATTGACACCCCCGGACACGTGGACTTCGGCTACGAGGTCTCGCGGTCCCTGGCGGCCTGTGAGGGCGCGGTCCTCCTGGTCGACGCCAGTCAGGGGATTCAGGCCCAGACGCTGGCCAACTGCTACCAGGCCATCGAGAACAACCTCGAGATCGTGGCGGTCCTCAACAAGATCGACCTGCCCGCGGCGGACCCCGACCGCTGCCGCGAGGAGCTCGACCGGGTCCTGGGCCTGCCGGCCGACCAGATCCTCACCATCTCGGCCAAGACCGGCGAGGGGGTGCCCGAACTGCTGCGCGCCATCATCGAGCGCATCCCCGCCCCGGGGGGCGACCCCGAGGACCCCCTGCGAGCCCTCATCTTCGACTCCTACTACGACCAGTACCGAGGGGTCATCTCCTCGATCCGCGTCATCGACGGCACGCTGCGCGAGAACGTGAGAATCCGCATGATGCAGGCGGGCGAGAACCACGAGATCGAGGAGATCGGCGTGCGTACGCCCGACATGATCGCGGTCGCCCAACTCGGGCCGGGCGAGGTGGGTTACATCGTCGCGGGCATCAAGGACGTGGGTGGCGCGCGCTCGGGCG
Source organism: Actinomycetes bacterium (assembly GCA_021841725.1). GTDB lineage: Bacteria > Actinomycetota > Acidimicrobiia > Acidimicrobiales > RAAP-2 > RAAP-2. The sequence continues at coordinate 4,179 of JAKCEC010000079.1, forward strand.
AGACCATCACCGAGGCGCAACGGCCCGCGACGACCGCGCTCGAGGGATACATGGACCCCAAGCCCATGGTCTACTGCGGGATCTACCCCATCGACGGCGACGACCTGGGCGACCTGCGCGACGCCCTCGACAAACTCAAGCTCAACGACGCCTCCATCACCTACGAGCCCGAGTCGAGCCACGCGCTGGGCTTCGGCTTTCGCTGCGGGTTCCTCGGACTGCTGCACATGGAGATCGTGCGCGAACGCCTCGAGCGTGAGTTCAACCTCGACATCATCGCCACCGCGCCCTCGGTCGTCTACCGGGCCTACCTCACCGACGGCACCGAGGTGAAGATCGACAACCCGACCGACCTGCCCGACGCCTCGCGCCTCGATCACATCGACGAGCCCATGCTGCACATCTCGATCCTCACCCCGGCGGAATTCCTGGGCACGGTGATGGACCTGTGCCAGTCGCGACGCGCCGAGATGATCAAGATGGACTACCTCTCGTCGGAGCGCGTCGAGCTGAAGTACTCGATCCCCCTGGCCGAGGTGGTCATCGACTTCTTCGACGCCCTCAAGAGCCGCACCAAGGGCTACGCCAGTCTGGACTACGAGCAGAGCGGCTACGTGACGAGCAACCTGGTGCGCGTGGACCTGCTCATCAATCACGAACCCGTCGACGCGTTCTCGACCATCGTGCACCGCTCCAACGCCGATTTCTACGGACGCAAGATGGCCGAGCGACTCAAGGAGCTCATCCCGCGCCAGATGTTCGACGTACCGATCCAGGCCGCGGTGGGCGGACGCATCATCTCGCGCGAGACGGTCAAGGCGCGACGCAAGGACGTCCTGGCCAAGTGCTACGGCGGCGACATCACGCGCAAACGCAAGCTCCTCGAGAAGCAGAAAGAGGGCAAGAAGCGCATGAAGAACCTCGGCCGCGTCGAGGTGCCCCAGGAGGCCTTCGTCGCCGCGTTGAAACTCGAGGACTAGGCCCGGCGCCGTCGCGACTCAGTCGAGACCGTAGGCGATGCACGCGTCGCCGGGCACCCGTACCGTGACGTTCTCGTGACGGTGCCAGCGTTGCTCGCTGAACACGCCGAAGAGGCGCTCCCCGCCGCTCAGTTCGATGACGTGTTCGTAGCCGCGCCCGCGAAAGGCCGCGTCCACCACCCGTCCGGCGACGTGGGCGTGCGGCCCGACGGGCGTCGGCTCCTCGTGCGCCGCCTCGGGGGCGGACAGGTGCAGGGGCGCCGCGCGCACGAAGACCCGCACTCGCGCGGGCGTGGTCGAGGGCGATCCGCCCAGGCGCGCGTGCACCTCGCCGGCGCCCGCGCGCACGCGCACGAGCCCCGGTGCGTCGCGCGCGAGCACCTCGGCGTCGAACTCCCCGGCGACTCCGGTGAAGCGCGCCACGAAGGGGGTGGCCGGATTGCGGTAGATCTCCTCGGGGCTCGCCACTTGGACGAGGCGTCCTTCGTTGAGGACGCCGACGGCGTCGGCCAGGGCGAAGGCCTCGACCTGGTCGTGGGTGATGTAGAGCACGCTCGAGCCCGCGTCGCGGGTGAGGTCGGCGATCTCGATGCGCAACCGCTCTCGCAGGTGCGCGTCCAGACTCGAGAGCGGTTCGTCGAACAAGACCATGGCGGGTGAGCCCACGAGCGCGCGGGCCAGGGAGACGCGCTGTTGCTGGCCCCCCGAGAGGGTGGAGGGGTAGCGCGTGGCGAAGTCGGCCAGTCCGACGCGTTCGAGGATCTCGCCCACCTCACGTCGACGGCGTTCCTTGGTGACGCCGGGTCGCTGCAACGCGAACGCCACGTTGTCGAAGATGCTCATGTGGGGCCAGAGCGCGAAATCCTGGAAGACCATCGACACGTTGCGCCGTTCGGGGGCGACGTGCGTCGTGGCGGAGTTGACGGTGACGTCGCCGAAGCGGATGTGGCCGGCGTCGATCCGTTCGAGACCGCCCACGCAGCGCAGGAGGGTCGACTTGCCGCTGCCCGAGGGGCCGAGCAGGACGGTGAACTGGCCCGGTTCTACGGCGAGGTGGATCTCGTCGAGTACCGTCTGGTCGCCGTAGGCCTTCTGCACGTCGTCGAGGACGATGTGCGGCGGTTCGCCGCGCGGGCGCGGTGGCGCCGCGGGCGCGAC
>JAKCEC010000080.1:0-5715 GCA_021841725.1 Actinomycetes bacterium
GGGTGAAGATGCCGGTGCCGGCGCCGAGGTCGAGGGCGTGCGACGAGGCGTTGAGTCCGAACGCGCGCACGAGGTGCGTCAGGGCGTCCTCGGGGTAGTGCGGGCGCACGGCGTCGTACAGATCGCCCCGCGCGAAGCCGCGGACGGCTAGTTCTCGGTCGTGGACCACGTCACCCTCCCGATGTCCATCTTGCCACGTGCCCGCGACGTCCGGTCGGGCTGACGCCGTGGATTCGAAGACGTGGGTGTACGTCTCGTTCGCCACCGAGATGTCGTACCAGTCGTAGAACTCGTGTCGGCCCCGCCGTTGCGCGGCGAGGTGTTCGGGGTTCTCGGACCACGCCCGCTGACTCTCGGCGTCGCGAAAACGCACCACCGTGACGCGCTCCCCCTGCGGCGAGAGGTAGAACTGTTCGTCGATGAACCCGTCCATGGTGCGCACGAGTCGACTCATGTGCGCGGCGACCTCGGCGTAGGCCGCCTCGACGCCCGGACGCAGTCGGCTACGAAAGACGGTGACCACCCTCATGACACCACGGGGCCCGCGTCCGCCGCGTCACGCGAGCGAGGGACGTTGTTCACCCCGCACCGACGTCCCAGAGATGGTGCATCAGGTCGTGCAAAAAATAGAGGGCGAAGGTCGCGATCGTGAACTCGCTGCCGTTGGAACGGACGCCGCGGTGCTGCCAGAGGTCACCCTCCACCAGGGCGAAGCGTTGCGCGAACTGTTGCGCGTCCGCGGTGATCTCGGCCGCGACGATCGTTGGATCCTGCAGGTCGTAGCGCTCCTCGATCGCCGTCGCGTCCTGATCCCAATTCTCGAAGTGGGCGCCGTCCTGGGTGATCATCAGGTCGAGGCGACGGTCGAACACCCGCACGACGTCGCGCACGTGACAGGCGTACTCCAGCGGTGACCATTTACCCGGCGTCTCTCGACGCGCCACGTCGGGCTGACGTAACACCTCGCACCAGGCGCGAGCCAGATCACCCACCCGCGACGGGGTCGTCGCGACATCGAGTTCCCGGGCGTCGAAACCACACTCGGGGCAGGGCCGCTCCAGGACCCACGTCCAATCCTTGTCGTCGGGAATGATCGTCATCCACCAATTCTAGTTTCGCCACCCCGGTGCGACGCGACGACCGCGTCCGGCCCCGATCAGTCTGACGGCGACGGTTCCGTCTTCGGTGCCGAGACGCCAGGGAGGCCGTGGAGGACGGCGTGGAGAGGACGGCACAACGATGTCGCGTCGTCGTCGCGCACCCACTCGGCGAACGCTACCCGGAACACGACGACGCCCGCGTGGGCCGCCAGGGCCGCCGCACCCGGCGCCGGTGACCTCGGCATCCCTTTTCGCACAATTGCCGAGACGATTGCGGACCGACTCGGCATGGACGCCCGGAGTGTCACGGCCGACGACGCGCCGCAGTACCGGGAGCACCTCGCCGGGTTGGCGGGGCTGGACAACCCCGTCTCGATCGACATCACCCGTCGCGTGCTCGGCTGGGAACCGACCCACCCGGGCTGGATCGAGGACGTGCGCACGGGTCACTTCGTCCCGTAGGGACTGCACCGGACCCGGCGGGAACCGGTGCAGTCATCGCCACGACCCTCGGCGCGGGAGGTCGATCCCCCTCGCCCCCGAGCTCACGGCACGTGCACCGTGGCTAGCGCCACTCGCGCACCGCGTGAGCGAGGACCTCACTCACCTCGGCGCTGAGCAGCGGGGCGAGGGAGATCGCGCTGTGGGGACCCGAGCGGACGTCGGGACCCGCCCGAAAGAAGTTCGCGAAGCGGATCAGTCCGTCCTCGCCGTCGGCGTCGAACATCGCCGCCGCGAGCCGCTGCCACCGATACTGGTACCACACGTAGTTCAGAGGGTCCATCGGGCGCTCCCCACCCGTGTAGTGGGTCTCGAGATCCTCCAGCGTGCGATAGCGCGGAGAACGAATCCCGTGGTCGCGGCGCGAGGTCCTCGCCCCCACCGTGGCGAGGACCTCGAGCGTCGCGGCGCTCTCGGGCTGGCGCGCGTAGACGTAGGCGTGCAGGACGAGGTTCGCGAAGATCTCGCTCAGCCACAACGTCGGCAGTCGCACTCCCGCCTGGACCTCGAGGGCGTGCCCGAGCTCGTGGACTGACACGAGGTCGAAGAAGGGTTGCAGGTCCACGCCCCCGGCCCCGTCGGGGTAGGTCGCCACCAACATCGGGTGCTCCGCCGTCGACGACTCGCGCAGGTCCTCCACCATCGCCGCCCAGAAGTCGCCTCGGCCGGCCGGCACGACCACGATGCCCGGCGCGATCTGGTCGTCGGCGTCATCAAAGTACGCGAGACCGTAGGGCTGACGGCTACGCCAGTCCCGCCGATCCGCGACGATCACCGCGATGTCGAGCGTGACGTCGGGGAAGAGGTCACGCAAGTAGTCGTACGCGTTCGCCACGAGGGTGGCGAACGTGCGCGCCCGCGCCGACGCCCCCCGGCTGTAGCGCACCGCGAAGGGGTAGCCCCCCAACGTCGCCAGACCCGATCCCATCGTCACCCCGGCGACCATAGCGGCTCCTCGCCGGGCGAGGACCCCGCGCCGGTTCAGCGAGTCACGGACCGGCCGCGCCGTCGTCGGACCGTGCGCGATAACGACCCGTGAGGGCACTGACCCGCCGCGTTCGCGGCGCGTCAGCGATGCAGCGATGCACACGACGCCCCGAGTTCTTCGGCGACGTCCAGGAGGGTTTCGACGTCGCGCGACGTCGTGCGGAAGTTCGTGAAACACGGCCGTAGCCACACGTGTCCGTCGATGGTGGCCGGCGACACGTAGACCCGGCCGTCGCGCTGAATCGCCGCGCACAATTCGTCGTTGTGACGGTCGGGGTCCGCACATCCCTCGACCACCACCCGCAGCGGGACGATGGACAACTGGGGGCGACTGGGCAACGACTCCATAAGGGGCCGGTCCTGAATCCACTCGTAGAGCGTCTGGGCCTGGCGGCAGTTGCGCTCGATGGCCTCGCTCACGGCGTTCGCACCGTGCGTGGCGAACAGCATCCACAACTTGAGCGCTCGAAAGGGGCGCGAGTACTCGAGCGTGATGTCCACGGCGTTGTAGTGACCCCCGGCGTGGGGCATGTAGGCCTCGTCGTGAGCGAAGACCTTGGCGAGCGACGCGGCGTCGCGCACCAGCACGGCGCTGCACGCCTTGGGGACGAACATCCACTTGTGGCAGTCGACGGTCACCGAGTCCACGCGCTCGAGCCCGCGGAACAGGTGCGCGCGACTGACCGCGGCGGCGGCCGGTACGCCGTAGGCGCCGTCGACGTGGAGCCACACTCCGAATTCCTGCGCCACGTCGGCCAGCTGATCGATCGGGTCGACGGCGCCGGTCAAGGTCGTACCCGTCGTCGCCACGACGGCCACGGGGGTGTAGCCGTCCGCGAGGTCGCGCCGCAGGTGTTCACGCAAGACGTCGGCGCGCATGCGTCGCTGCGCGTCAATGTCGATCCCTCGCACGTGGGCCGAGCCGATGCCGAGGACCTCGGCGGCCCGCGTGATCGAATAGTGCGCTTCCGTCGAACAGTAGAGGGTGGGACGCGCGCCGGCCAGCCCGCGTTCGCGGGCGCCCGGCAGGGCGGCCTCACGGGCCGAGGCCAGTGCGGTGATGTTCGAGATGGTGCCGCCACTGGTGAACGTGCCAGTCTGCGCGGGAAATCCGATGAACTCGGCCAACCACTTCACCGCCTGCCACTCCAACTCGGTGGCCGCACCCGCGTCCACGGCGAGATTGGTGTCGTAGGAGTGAGCGAGGAGGTCCGCCAGCGCTCCCACCTCGAGTCCACTCGACCCGATGAACGCGAAGTAGCGCGGCCGGGACTGAGCGAGCGAGGAATCGAGGACCTCGGCGGCCTGATCGATGACCCCCAAGACGTCGCTCCCCCCACGGGGGAGGTCCGAGGCCAAGAACCGGTGCAGCGCCGCACTGGGCGCCGACTCGTGCTCGCGGGCCGTATCGAACTCTCGCCACGCCGCTAACACGTGACGCGCGGTGCGCGTCAACGCCGCTTCACGTTGATCACCCAGGGACAAACCATTCTCAGTGTCGACCATTTATCCAACCTACCGAGCCCGCCGTCGCGCGCGTGAACCTCGTCGCGCCACACCGCGGCGAGACACCGAGGCGAGGGACCGACCCGGGGCGACGCCGGCGTGCACCTACCGCGTCGCGGGAGGCGTGAGACGAAAGACGGGGTGACGTGGAGCGATGCGCGCCAGCTCCGCGAGCGGGGACGTCGCGCTGACGCCGTCAAAGAACACACCGACCTCCAGTTTCCAGCGCCGCAGGTAGGCCCTCAGCACCTCGACTTTCTCCGCGTCATCGAGTTCGGTGGCGTCAAAGGCGTGCACCGTGCGACCGACGCGCAGCTCACCGTGTCGCGCCACGCGTAAGTTCCGTACCCACTGGGTCACCCCTCGGGGGGCGACCAGGTAGAGATCGCCGCCGTAGGTCAGGAGATTCACGGGGGTCGAACGCCATTCACCGCTGGTACGACCGCGCACCGACAAGATACGCGAGCCCCACACGCTGATTCCCATTCTGGTCGCTCCCAGCACGAGCCGGTTCAGGACTCGGCGAGTGAACCAACCAGGCTCGGCGTAGTGGTCATTCGATCCCCGGGGCGACATCGGTCCCATTGTGCCACGCGCGACGCCGAGGTCGCAGAATCAGGTCTCGAGATCGAATCGGTACACGTTTGTCTACCGTTGGTTGATAGAAGTACGAGGTTGTCAGGTAGCGACTTCGACGAGCGCCACCTGCGACGGCGGTAGTGGTAGGTCTTGGCCGTCCTCAATCATCGACGCAACGTGCAATTCACTGGTCACGTGGCAACTCCAAACATCCGTAATCCGCTAGAACGTCCTAGTTGAGGCCCAGTACCAACTCCAGGGCGTCATCAATGGCCCACATTGCGTCACCGTGGAGAGTCACAACCGTCTCGCCGAGACAACTCACGTCAAGTGCCGCTAGTTGCTCCACCAAGACTTTTGTTCGATCACCCATAATCTCAATCACGGGTCTTACGGTGGCATCGCGCGCGCCTGTAGAAGTCGGCGCGACCAACACCACCGATCGAGGCAGCAAGGCATCCGATTGAACGATGACGCCGAATCGGCGTCCGCGCTGCTCGCTTCCGACGCCCCGGGGCAGTCGAAGCTCTACGACATCACCCCTCCGCACGCAACATCTCCATGAACTCCGCGACTTCCAACATTTCCTGTCGATCGCCCTCGTCCGCTTCTAGGAGGGCCATTTCTTGACGAAGTGCTTCGCGTCGTCGCACCTGCTGGGCACTCTTCACCAAGGCAGTCCTAATGGCCTCAGAGCGCGACAGTCCAGACGCCTCCAACTGTGCAAGCGCCCTCTGCGCTTCTTCATCGAGTCGAACGGAAACGGCGATTGCCATGACTTAAATGTATCACAATTCGTCATACGCCGTACATTCTTCGCCGTCACCAGGGTTGAAGGGTTTCAGGCTTCTACCAAAAAACGATGGACGTTTGTCTACCGTTGGTTGATAGGAGTACAAGGTGGTCAGGAAGCGACGTCGACAAGCACCACCTGCGACGACGGCGCCGGGACATCTTCGCCGTGCTCAATCATCGACGCAATGTGCAATTCAATTGCCTCGTGGATGTTGGCGGTGACTTCTTCAACGGAGTAGCCCGCAGA
>JAKCEC010000080.1:5725-6304 GCA_021841725.1 Actinomycetes bacterium
GAAACGCAGCCCGGGAGGTCGGGAACGTACGCGCAGAGATTCGGTCCGGCATCCTCAATAATGACCGCGTACTTGCTCATCGCGACCTCCGCGCGAGACCTGCCTGCCTCACAATGCCAGCCAGTGTTGACTTCGTGAGTTCAATACCCAACGCTCCCGGCACGGTCACTGACCCCTTCTTTTACGCATGTCGGAAGATGCGATGACGTCCGGATTGCCTGACCTGAAACCAGCCGTCCGCGTTCAGTTCGCCAATCATCTCTCGCACCTTCACGACCTCCCCACGGTCGAAGGATTATCAGTCCTCGATCACGTGCCGGACGGCGCTCGTCAATCGTTCCTCGTGGAGGGACTATCTGTCTGGGTGCTCACTCACCGTCTCCACCGAGCCATTGCGGACGATCGGAGCCGAGACGACCAGCGGGCAGCGCCCACTGAAGTGGTGACCCTTGCACAGCAAGCGGAGCCTGAAGACGTAGTGCGTCGCCCCACGCAGTTCGCTCAATCCGGCCAGTCGGATGGAGAGGCACTGGTGGGCTACCCGGATCAGCAGGCACGTGCAGAGGCGCCGCCCCAATC
>JAKCEC010000081.1 GCA_021841725.1 Actinomycetes bacterium
GTGCCGTGGGCCCCCTCCACTCAGCGCCGCTGCGCCTGTCGATGGCCCGCGCCGCCTTCAGCGGACTCGCACTGGTCCACGTGAGCGACCGCGAGATCACCCGGCCCGGCCCCTCCTACACGATGGACACGGTGACGGAGTTGCTCGGGGAGGCCGAGTGGGTGGACGTCCTGGTCGGCGCAGATTTGGCGCCACAACTGCCCTCGTGGCACCGCGCCGACGAGTTGCGCGAGCTCGTGAGCGTGGGCATCGTTCCGCGACCCGGGACACCACTGGAGGTCCCCGAGGGGTGGCAGTGTTACGAAATCGCCATGACGCCGGTGGATTTGTCCAGTACTTTCCTGCGCGGGGCCGCCCTCGACGTCGAGTCCATGAAAATGTTTATGCCCGAGCAGGTAATCGCCCTCTATCAGGGCGCCGCGGAGTAAAGTGAACGCCAATGGCTGTTCGCGCGTTCGATATCAGTGACGTGTCGGCGCCGCCGCTGTCGATCGTGGAGCGTGCTCCGCGAACTCGTCGCGACGCCCGCCGGTATCGTCAGCGTTACGCCGTCGCCGGCGTGGTCGCGGTCAGCGTGCCCTTCGCCGTTGCCCTGGTCGTCCTAGGGGTGGGCCACTGAGCGAGATCGTGACCCGGGGCGGCCCAGCCCGCGGCCCGCAGGATTCCTTCGTCACCGCGCTGATCGACGCCGCCCTCCAGGGCGCCGACGAGAAGTTGAGTCACGATACGGTCGTGCTGGACTTGCGCGAATTCGTTGACTCCTTCGACGCGTTGGTCATCGCCGCCGGTGGTAACGATCGCCAGGTCCGCGCCATCGCCGAAGAGGTCGAGCGACGGGTCTACGGGGCCCTGCGGCTCAAGCCGACCCGCGTGGAGGGCTGGACCGAGGCGCAGTGGATCGCCCTCGATTACGGAGACGTGATCGTGCACGTCTTCGACCTCGAGACTCGTGACTACTACGACCTCGAACACCTATGGAGCGCCGCGCCGGCTTTTCGGCCGGCCCACTATCGCTAGGACCGCTTCAGGGCGGCGAGGTCAGCGGGCGTGATCAGGGATACGTTGGTCCCGTTCGCCAGCGTCAGGTCGACGGGGGACTGGTTGACCGAGAGCCTGATGCCCGTGGTGGCGCCCATCTCCTGGGCCGTGAACAGCAACTGGGCGACCGCGAGGCGTCGGGCCGCGGGGGGAAGCGACTGGAGCGAGGAGCTGATGTCGATGAGGACGACGCCGTCGTCGTGGGCCATATTGGCCTGATTCACCACGAGCGTGGGGGGCAGGTCGGTGGTGATACCCCGGGCCTGTTCCATGGCGGTGGGGCCCAGGGGCACGTAGTGCAAGACCTCGGACAGGGTGGCCGGCGAGGTGACGAGACGGTCGACCGCCACGACGTGCTGCGAGCGGTCGACCATGTACACCTGACGGGTGACGAAATGCACCTGGGCGAAATCGGTGAAGGGGATAGTGGGGTCCAATAATCCGAGGGGCACGTCGTTCGGGTCGACCAACGTGGGCGAGGAGGACGTCGACACGAGGGTGCACCCCGAGAAGGCCATGGCGCAGAGCGCGAGGACGACGACGCGTCGAAGAAGCGTCACGAGGGGAACTCCGCCAGCGGCAGTTCGATTTGGAGTCGGGCGCCTCCCTCGGGGCTGAGTGTCGCGCGGATCTCGCCGTCGAGGGACTTGACGTGTTCGCGCACGAGCGCGAGGCCGAGTCCGGTGCCGCGCACGACCCCGCGGTCGTGGGCGGCCCGGCCCCGGTAGAAACGCTCGAAGACGTGGTCGCGTTCGTTCTCACTGATGCCCGGTCCGGCGTCGTCGACGTCGATCTCGACGTGACCCTGGTGCGCGACGAGCCGGATGGCGCTCACGCCGCCGGCGTAGCGTTGGGCGTTGTCCATCAGGTTGGCGATAATGCGTTCGAAGCGTCGCCGGTCCACCAGAACGCGAGCCGGCTCGAGTTGCGCGTCGACCTCGACCAGGGGTGGCGGGCCCCCGAAGCGGCGGGTGACCGAGCGGACGGCCTGGCGGGTGAGTTCGGCGATGGGAATGATTTCGAGGGTCAGCGAGTTGGCCCCCGCGTCGGAGCGCGAGAGTTCGATGAGGTCCTCGATCAGCCCCTGGAAGACCAGGATCTCCGAGCTCAACATGGTGAGACTCTGCTGGGCCGCGGGGGCGAGTTCGTCGCGGTGTTGCTCGAGCACCGAGGCCGACATCGCCAGCGCGGTCAGGGGCGAACGCAGCTCGTGGCTGACGTCACTGGCGAATCTCGCGTCGCGCTCCAGTTTGGTGACCAACTGATTGACCATCGCGTTGAAGGACTCGGTCAGTTGTTCGACTTCGGAGCCCGCGTGCGTCGTCGGCAGGCGGGTGGCGAAGTCGCCGCCCGCGATGCGCGCGGCGGCGTCGGAGACGACCACGAGGGGCCGTAGGGTGCGCCGCGAGACCCAGACGCCGCCCCCCGCCCCCAGGATCGTCGTGAAGAGGGCGGCGGAGCCGATGATGATGAGCAGGACGCGCATGTTGTGCTCGAGGCCGTTGAGTTGCCAGATCTCGAAGACTTGGGTCTGCACCGCGGGCATCGGAATGCCCACGACGTAGTCGAGGTTCGTCTGGACCATTCGCGTCTCGGTGGTGACGTGTCCGCGGGCCGTGGCGCGCACGGCGGCGGCCGAGATGTCGGCGAAGGGCAACTGCGCGTTGACGGTCTGCCACTGACCCTCGATCTTGAGCAAGAGAATCGAATCGGCGGACTGTTGAATGGAACTCAGCTCGTTGGTCAACGTGAGCGGGGCGGTGTAGAGCGTGTTGCGGATGAGGGCCGCGTTGACGAAGCTCTGCTGGAGGTCCGTCTGTTGTTGCTGGCTGATCAGGACGTGGCGCACGCCGAAGAACGTCAGGGTGCCCAGCAGGGAACTCAGCAACAGCGTCCCGAGTCCGAAGATGAGAATGAGGCGCAGGCGCAGACTCTGACTGCGCACTAGAGCACCAACTTGTACCCCGCGCCACGGACGGTCAACAGGTGCACGGGGACCGCGGGGTCGGGCTCGATCTTCATGCGCAGTCGCCGCACGTGAACGTCCACGAGGCGGCTATCGCCGAAGTAGTCGTAGCCCCAGACCCGTTCGAGGAGGTCCTCGCGCGAGAGGACCTTGCCGTTCACCTTGGCCAGATCGACCAGCAAACGGAATTCGGTCGACGTCAAGTGCAACTCGGTACCGTCGGCGTGACGTACGACGCCCTCGTCGGGCACGACGTGGAGTTCGCCAATGTGAAAGGCGCGGGTTGCCGTGTCGGGTCGACGACGCAGGTGAGCGCGCACCCGAGCGAGCAACTCGATGGGTACGAAGGGCTTGGTGACGTAGTCGTCGGCGCCGGATTCGAGACCACGCACGACGTCGGAGGTGTCGTCGCGCGCGGAGACGATGACGATGGGCAGATCCGAGCGCGCGCGCAGTGCGGTGCACGTGTCGAAGCCGGACATCCCCGGCAGCATCAGGTCGACGATGGCGACGTCCGCATTTCGCTTTTCGAACAACGTGACGCCGTCTTCGCCGGTGGCGGCGTCGTCGACGTCGTACCCTTCGCCACGGAACATCAGTCGAAGGGCCGTACGGATGTGCTCGTCGTCTTCGACGATCAGAATGCGCGACATGGAATCTCCCTTCCCCTGGAGCCCACACTAGTGAGCGGTGTCGTCGACGCCGTCGTCGTGACTAGCCTGAGGAACGTGGACGCGAACGTGGAGGGACGCGACGACGAGACGCCGTGGCGACTCGGGGAATTCGTGTCCTCGTTGCGCGCGCGGGATCGCTCGCCGGCCACGCTACGGGCGTACCGCAGCGACGTCGGACGCTTCGTCGCGTGGGCGCTCGACAATGACGTGCGACTACCTCGCGACGTTACGCGCCTGACCCTGCGCGCCTACTTAGCGGATATGAACGTGCGCGGCGACCAGCGCACGTCGATCGCGCGGCGTCGCGCGTCACTGCGCCAGTATTTTGACTGGGCCCTCGACCGCGGGCTGGTGGACGAGAGTCCGGCCGCTCGGCTCTCGGCGCCGCGCCCGCACGCCACGTTGCCCGAAATCGTGGGGCGTGAACAGCTCGGAGAATTGCTGGACGCCGATTGGGGTGATGACGCGTGGGCCCGCCGCGACCGCGCCGTGTGTGAGCTCCTATACGGAGCGGGACTGCGCGTCGCGGAGCTCTGCGACCTCAACCTCACCAGTCTGAACGAGCGTGAGGGCCTGGTGCGCGTCATGGGCAAGGGTCGCCGCGAGCGCATCGTCCCGTTACACCGCGCGGGGTGGTCGGCGCTGCGACGTTGGGGCGAGGTTCGCGAGAGCGTCCTCCCGGCTGCGGCGAGCGCGGATTATCTCTTCGTCAATCGGCGTGGCGCGCGCCTGGGACCGCGCGACGTGCGGCGCATCCTCGATCGCCGCCTGCGTGTGGGTCACGTCCATCCCCACGCTCTTCGCCACACCTACGCGACCCACCTGGTGGAGGGGGGAGCGGACCTGCGCGTTGTCCAGGAATTACTGGGCCACGAGAGTTTGACGACGACGCAGCTGTACACGCACGTGTCGAAATCTCGTTTGCAGAACGTGCACCACGAAACACACCCGCGCGGCTGAGGGACCCGCTACGGCCCCACCGAGAGGGTCGCCGCTTGGACTACACTGTTTTGGCTCTCCCAGAGTGGGAGGGTGCCGACACACCGCGTGGTTTCGTACGGTCGCTCCCTGGAGTGCACCCCGCGGTTGATCAACCGAACGGAAGGAAATTTCTATCGTGGCCCTCGTCACACTGCAAGAACTACTCGACTCGGGCGTTCACTTCGGCCATCAAACCCGCCGATGGAACCCGAAAATGCGCCGATTCATCCTGGGTGAGCGCAACGGGATCTACTTGATCGACCTGCGCAAGACGCTCGCGGGTATCGAGCAGAGCTACACCTACGTGCGTGACTTGGTCGCCGACGGCGGGATCATCTTGTTCGTAGGCACCAAGAAGCAGACGCAGGGTCCCATCGCGGACTACGCCAACGCCTGCGGCATGCCCTTCGTCAACCAGCGCTGGTTGGGCGGAATGTTGACCAACTTCTCCACTGTCGCGGGACGCGTCAAGCGCATGATGGAGCTACGCACCATGCAGCGCGCCGGTGACTTCGAGGGAATGCCCAAGCGCGAAGCACTGCGCCACAGTCGCGAACTCGAGAAGTTGGATCGCAACCTCTCGGGCATCGCGAATCTGGACCGGGTCCCCGACGCCATTTTCGTCATCGACACGAAGAAGGAGCACATCGCCGTGACCGAGGCCCGCAAGTTGGGCTTGCCGGTGGTGGCGGTGGTGGACACCAATTGTGACCCCGACGTCATCGATTACGTCATCCCGGGCAACGACGACGCAATCCGTTCGGGCGCGTTACTGTGCCGTCTGATCGCGGACGCCGTCACCGAAGGCCGTTTCATCCGCGCCAACCGCCCCGCCGCCGTGCGCGCCGCGGCCGCCGCCAGCGCCGTGCCAGTCGCCGCCCCCGAGGTCGCCGCCCCGGTGGCCGAGGTCGAGACCGCCGCCCCGGTGGCCGAGGTCGAGACCGCCGCGTCGGTCGACGCTGCCCCGGCAGCCAACGCCAACGCGTAGTAATAGTTCCCGAGACCAAGAGGAGATGTCAAGGTGTCAATCACCGCGAAAGACGTAATGTCCTTACGCCAGGCCACTGGCGTGGGAATGATGGACGCGAAGAAGGCCCTCGAGGCCAACGACGGCAACATGGAGGCCGCGACGCAGTGGTTGCGAGTCCAGGGTTTGGCGTCCGCGGCCAAGCGCGCGGGGCGTGAGGCTGGTGAGGGATCGGTGGCCGTTGTTCGCGACGGCAACGTCGCCGCCATGGTCGAGTTGCGCTGTGAGACGGACTTCGCGGCGAAGTCCGACGATTTCACTGCGCTCGTCGACGAAATGGCCGCTCGCGTCTGCGCCGAAGGCGAAGGCGCCGTGGCCGAGTTCCAGGACCGCATCGAGACCATGTTGACCACGCTCAAGGAAAATATCTCGGTGGGCCGCGTCGTGCGCCTCGTCGCGGGGGCCGACGAGGTCGTGGACACCTACAATCACCAGAACAAGGGCCGCAACGCCGTGATCGTGGTGGTTAAGGCGGGCAACGAGGAGCTCGCGCACGAGGTCGCGGTGCACATTGCGTTCGCCAAACCCCTCTACTTGCGCCGCGAGGACGTGCCGGCGGAGGAAGTTGACGCCGAGCGCAAGACGGTCGAGGAGATTTCC
>JAKCEC010000082.1 GCA_021841725.1 Actinomycetes bacterium
GACGGTGCGGCGCGGGTTCAGAGAAGCGTAAGGGTCCTGGAAGACTAGCTGCATCTCGTGGCGATAGGGGCGGAGTTGACGTCGGGACAATCCCGTCAGCGTCGTCCCCCTGAACTCGATGCTGCCCGAGGTCACCGGCAAGAGTTGAACCAGGCAACGCGCCAGGGTGGACTTCCCACAACCCGACTCGCCGACGATGCCCAGGGTCTCGCCGCGCACGACGTCCAGCGACACACCGTTGACGGCGGTGGCGACCTTCTTGGAGCCCATCTTGCCCCCACGGACCTGGAAGGTCTTGACCACGTTGGTCGCACGCAGCAGTACGTCGTCGCTCATGACCGTGACTCCACGCTGGCGCGAATGGCGACTCGTTGCTCCGGACTGAGCCAACACGCGTGTTCGTGGCGGTCCCCGGTCATCACCGGCCGCCGTTCGCACGCGGGCATCGCGTACTCACATCGTGGCGCGAAAGCACAACCTTCGGGTACGTCGAGCGGCGACATGACGTTGCCGGGGATGGTAGCCAGGCGATCGCTGCGCTGGCCGAGGCGCGGCACCGCGCCGAGCAGACCCCACGTGTAGGGGTGTCGCGGCGCGCGCACCACGTCAGTCTCCGGTCCGCTCTCCACCGGTCGTCCCGCGTACATCACGGTCACCCGATCCGCCATCTCGGCAATGACGCCCATGTCGTGGGTGATGATGACAATCGATGAGCCGTGCGTGTCGCGCAGTCGCCCCATCAACTCGAGGATCTGCGCTTGCGTCGTGACATCGAGGGCGGTGGTGGGCTCGTCGGCGATGAGGAGCCGTGGGTTGCAGGACAGGGCCATCGCAATCACCACGCGCTGACGCATGCCCCCGGAAAACTCGTGGGGGAACGAGTCGACGCGCCGACGCGCATCAGGAATTCCAACCTCAGCCAGGAGTTCGATGGCGCGATCCTTGGCCTGGGCCTTGGTCATGTCGGTGTGCTGACGGATCTGCTCGACGATCTGCCATCCCACGGTGAACACCGGCGTCAGCGCCGTCATGGGGTCCTGGAAGATCATGCCGATCCGACCACCGCGTAGCGGCTGCATGGCCTTGTCGGACAACCCGAGTATCTCGGAGCCCTCGAAGGTCACGCTGCCGGTGATCGACGCATTGGCGTCACGGACCAAGCCGAGCACCGAGTACATGGCCACGCTCTTGCCGGATCCTGATTCGCCGACGATGCCCACCACTTCCCCGGGGCCCACCTCGAGGTTCAGACCGTCGACCGCGCGCACCAGTCCTTGACGGGTGGCGAAGGAAACACTGAGGTCGCGCACGCTCAAGACGGCGTCCCCTACTTCTGGATGAGAGACAGGATTACTTGACAACACGCACCCTCGGGTCGAGAACGGCATAGAGAACGTCGACGACGGCGCTCGCCACGACGATGAAGAAGGCGCCGTACATGACGCACGCCATGATGACGGGCAGGTCCAAGTTCTGCAGGGACGTATCGGTCAACATACCGATACCCGGAAGACCGAAGACCACCTCGGTCAAGAGGGCCGCGCCACCGACCAACGAGCCGAAGTCGAGTCCAAACAGTGACACCACCGAGATCAGTGAGCATCGCAGCGCGTGACGCACCAGGATGCGCCGTTCCGAGAGCCCCTTGGCCCGAGCCGTCCGTACGTAGTCCTCGTTCATCGCGTTCACCAATTCGGCGCGCAGCACCCGTGCGTAGACCCCGGCGTAGAGGGTCGCGAGGGTGAGCCACGGTAGCAAGAGGTGCAGGGCCCACTGCCCCGGGCTTTGGGAGAACGACACGTAGCCCGAACCCGGCAGCCAGCGAAAGACCGAGTGGAACTTCGTCTGCGTGAGCAGGCCCACCACTTGACCCAGCCAGAAGACGGGGATCGAAACCGCCGCGATACCGCCGAACATGATGAGTGGGTCGATCCACTTACCCCGGTTCGCCGCGGCGACCAGCCCGCCGAGCACCCCGACGATGAGCCAGATCACGGCGGCGCCCAGTACCAGCGAGAGTGTCACGGGAGCGGCGCCGGTGATCTGGGGGATGACCCGTACGCCGATGTTCACGTAGGAGGTGAGGTCCTGTTTCACGAAGAGGTGCCACATCATCAGCCCGTAACGCACGGGCAATGGTCGGTTCAGGCCGAATTCAGCGCTCACCTGGGCGAGTACCTGAGGCGAGGCGCTGCGTCCGGCGATGCGCGCGGCGGGGTTCACGCCCGGGGTCGCGAAGAAGATCAGGAACACCATGACGCTGATCGAGAACATCACCAGGATCGCCGACACCAGCCGACGCACGACGAAGGTGAGCATCAGGCGCCGCCTCGCAGTTTCGCCTTGGGGTCGAAGGCGTCACGAGCGCCGTCGCCCAGGAGGTTCAGCGCGGCGCACGTGAGCACGATGCAGATGCCCGGCGCGATGGACACCCATGGTCGGGTGTAGAGGAGCTGGAGCCCGTCGTTGGAGATGGTGCCCCACGTGGCGTTGGGTGGCTGCACCCCCACGCCGAGGAACGACAACGCCGACTCGGTGAGCATGTCGAAGGCCACCATCATCGGGAAGAACACCATGATCGTCGGCGCGACGTTGGGCCAGATCTCCTTGCGCAGGATCCGCCAATCCGAGGCGCCCGATCCCACCGCGGCCTGGATGAACTCACGCTCGCGCAACGTCATCACGATGCCGCGCACTGGTCGTCCCACGTAGGGGATGTATACCGAAGCGATGATCAAGATCGGCAGTATCAGGGAGCCCGGGGCGATGTGGATGAATCCGAGGTTGAGACCGCTGGTCAACAGGATGACCGAGAGGCAGATCGCGAGCAAGTAGACGGGGAAGGCCCAGACGATGTCGAAGACACGAGAGACGACCCAGTCGATGGCTCCACCGAAGTACCCCCCGGCCATTCCCAGCACCGCGGCGACGACGCAGCAGATGACCGCCGACGAGATCGAGATCAGGAGGCTGATACGCCCGCCGTAGAGCAAGCGCGCGAACACGTCGCGACCTTGAGGGTCGGCCCCCAGAAAGTAGGTCGAGAAGTGCCACGTCGGTCCAATAGGGGTCACGCCAAAACCAGCGCTACTCGGTTGGAGCACGGGTACTGACTTGCCCCCCAACATGACCGTTCCTTCCACGTTGGCCGGGAAAGGGTTGACGTGGGCGACCAGGTGGGCGTACACCGGTGCCAACAAGCTCGCCACCACCATGAACATCAGCAAACCCAGGGCGGCCATCGAGGCGCGATTGCGACGAAGCTGCCGGAGCGACGACCGCCAAGGGCTCTCCGAGCCCTTGGCGGTCGTCGTCGTGCTCGTCGTCGTGGTCGACGACGCCATCGTGACTACTTGACCCAGAGTTGGTCAACGTACATGTAGAACTCCAGGGAGAACTGGTAGTTGCCGACGCGCGAACTCGTGAAGTCCACCAGCTTCGGATTGAACAACGGGACCCACGGTGCCTGCTGGGCCATGATCTGCGTGTCGAGTTGACCCCACAACTTGTTACCGGCCGTCGGATTCGAGATCATCAATGTCTCGGCCTGATGCATCTTGGCATCGATGGAGGGAACACACATACCCGCCATGTTGATGGAGTTGGTCGAGCCCTTGTGGAAGTTCGCGCAACTGAGTAGCACGTTGATGAAGTCCGACGCCGCCGGGTAGTCCTGGAACCACTGCGTCAGGCTGATCTGGACGTGGTTGTTCGTGTCCTGGATGTAGTTGAACTCGATGTTCTGCGAAAGGGGCTTCAGGGTCGCCTTGTAGCCGATCGAGTTCAAGACGCTCACGACGTACTGACCGATGTTCGCGTCGACGGGGTCATTCTGAGAGACCACGGCGACCTTTTCGCCGAAGGTGCCCGACGCCTTGACGAGAGCCTTGGCCTTGGCCAGGTCCGGTCCTGCGTACGTCGATCCCGCACCCTTGTTGTACACGCACGCGTCGACGTGCCCCGGGAAGTTCGGAGGCAGGATCGTGCACGTCGGCGTGGCCAACTGAGTCCCCCCGTCCAAGGTCACCGCGGCGTTCTTGTCGATCGCGTAGTTGACCGCCTGTCGAGCCTTCAGGTTATTGAATGGCGCGATGTTCATGTTCATCGGCAGATACCAGTCCGCCGTCAAGGTGTGTACGTGGACGTCCTTGGCGTACTTCGTCGACACCTGCTGGAGTCGGTCCGAAGGAAGGGGGTCGAACACCCAGTCGGCCTGTCCGTTCTCCACAGAGGTCACTTCCGACTCAACGGTCTGTCCGAAGTCTTCCACGATGGTGTTGGGGTAGCCCTGGGGCTGAGCGGCCGAACTCCAGACCTTGAAATAGGGATTGCGGGTCATGACCAGTGACGTGTTGGGGTTGTACGAGGCGAACTTGTACGCTCCCGTTCCGGGGATCGGCGTCGAGCCCTGATCCTTGGCGGGTGTTCCCGCCGGCAGGATGGCGCCGAAGGGCACGGCCAACTGATCGAGGAACTCCGCGTCGGCGTGCAACAGGTGGAACACCACGGAGTTGGTGGCGGCATTCACCACCAGACCGGACAATGAGCAGGTGGCGGGAGTGCTCACGCACGCCGGGCCACCGGCGATCACGTTGTACCACGTACCGGCGTTGGGGTTGGAGACCTTGAACAAGCGCTGGAACGAGGCCTTGACGTCATTGACCGTCACGGGCAGACCGTTGGAGAATTTGATGCCCTTGCGAAGGGTGAAGGTGTAGGTCAGGCCATTCTTGGAGATGGTGGGCATCGAGGTCGCTAGGTCGGGAACCACGTCGAACGATGGCGTGCCTCCGACCTTCTGGAAGGTGACGAGGCCGTCGTAGGTGGCTTGGTACAACTGCCAATACTGCAGGGTGTAGTTCACCTGCGGATCCAAGGTGCCGCCGGCTCCGGTGGCCAGCAACTTCAGTGTGCCACCCGCGTGAGCGGCTTGGTAGACCGGTCCCGCAGCGCCCGCGCTCGACGCGACGAGCGCGACTGAGCTCAGCGCCGACGCCGCCGCGGCGACACGAAGCCATTTGGATACGGAATGGTTCACGATTCCCCCTCTAACGAGTCCACCGACTTTGCGGTGACTGGAGAGAGTATTGCCGCCCCGCGCTCCGCGCGCAACTGGTTCGAGTCCGTTTTGGCCCGATGGCGAGGTGATTTCATAGCGCCGAAACAACAACCCGTGTTGCGCACTGGCGAACCGTTCCACTGTCGCCGTCGCCGCCGAGAGGCGAGGTCGTGCGATGACCAACTCACGGCGCCGATTGCTGAGAACCTTCGAGTCCACGACGCACCGCCCTACATCGAGTTCCACCTCAAGGTTCCCTCTCACGGGCCAGAGGGATTCGGCCCCGACGAACGAAGCCGCGGTCGAACGCCAGTGGGGGGTGAGTGGTGGCGAACGTGGTCGTCGCAAATGTCACGAAACGGGGCCCGATGACGCATTAGCGTTCCTGGGTGATGAGCACTCAGCCGCCCGATGGACCTACTGGGTCGAACGTGGGAGGCGACACTCGTCGCGCGCGCCTCGTCCAGCGCGCCGCGCGCAACAACGTGCCGCTCAACACCATCCTGACCACGATCGCGGTGATCGTCGCCGTCTACTTCGCCGGCAAGTTGCTCTATCGCCTGCGCGACCTGATGATGCTGCTAGTGGTGGGTGGCTTCATTGCGCTGATCCTGAACCCCGCGGTCATCCGCCTGCAGAAGATCGGGGTACGACGCCGGGGCATCGCGGTCCTCATCGTCTCGGTCGCTTCGGCCGTCGTCTTCTTGTTACTGGCCCTCGCCTTCGGCTACCCGCTGGTCAACGGTCTCACCCACCTCGCCAACAACCTTCCGACCTACGTGAACAATGCCGAGCACGGCAAGGGCTGGATCGGGCACCTCATCGCCCGCTACCACATCACCACGTGGGTGGACGCGAACTCCGCCAAGATCGTGTCGTTCGCCCGCGGCCTCTCCAAGCCGGCGCTCGCCCTGGGCAAGGGTGCGATCTCGATGCTCATGACGCTGCTGACACTGTTCATCTTCGTCATCCTGCTCCTGCTCAACGGGCCCAAGATTCGCAACATCATCCTGATCTCGCTCGCCCCGGAGCGCGCTCGGCGCGCCGAGGAGATCGGCGCGCTGATCTCTCGCGCCGCGCTGGGTTACGTGGTGGGCAACCTGGTGATGTCGCTCGCCGCCGGCGTGGTCGTCTTCGTCACACTGTGGCTCACCGGGGTCCCCT
>JAKCEC010000083.1 GCA_021841725.1 Actinomycetes bacterium
CGACGCCATCGCGGACTGGCCGCTCTTGAACGCGCTGGTCAACACGGCCTCGGGCGCGTCGTGGGTCTCGATCCACCACGGCGGTGGGGTCGGCATCGGGCGCTCCATCCACGCGGGACAGGTCTGCGTGGCCGACGGGACGGCCCTGGCGCGCGAGAAGCTCGAGCGCGTCCTCACCAACGACCCCGGCATGGGGGTGATCCGCCACGTCGACGCGGGCTACGAGATCGCCGAGGAGACGGCGGCGGCTCGCGGCGTGCGCATTCCCATGCGCGAGGGGTGATGGGGAGTCGACTCCTCACCAACATCGGCGAACTGCTCACCAACGACCCCGACGTCGGCGACGGTTCCCCGGTGGGTCGCGTGCGCGACGCGGCGCTCGTGGTGGACGACGGTCGCGTCGCCTGGGTGGGGCCGGCGGCGCGCGCCCCCGACGCCGACGAACGCCACGACGCGCAGGGCGCCGCGGTGGTGCCGGGGTTCGTCGACTCCCACACGCATCTCATCTTCGCGGGTGAGCGCAGCGATGAGTTCGAGGCGCGCATGGCGGGCGAACGATACGACGGTGGCGGCATCGCGCGGACCGTGGCCGCCACGCGCGCGGCCAGCGACGAGCACTTGCGCGCGCAGAGTCGTCGTCGATGGGCGCAGCTGCGAGCGGGGGGCGTCACCACCGTGGAGGTGAAGTCGGGTTACGCCCTCGACGTCGCGGGGGAGGCGCGGCTGGTGGCGCTGGCCCACGAGCTCACCGAGGAGGTGACCTTCCTCGGCGCGCACGTCGTGCCCGCCGAATTCGCCTCCGACCGCGAGGCCTACGTGTCCCTGGTGGCCGGGGAGATGATGGAGCGGTGCGCGGGCGCCAAGTGGACCGACGTGTTCTGCGATCGGGGGGCCTTCAGCGTGGAGGAGGCGCGAGAGGTCTTGCGCGCGGGTCGTGCGCGCGGTCACGCGCTGCGCCTGCACGCCAATCAGATCGCCGACATCGGGGCCGTGGACCTCGCGCTCGAGATGGAGTGCGCCAGCGTGGACCACTGCACCCACCTGAGCGACCGCGACGTCGAACGCCTGGGCGACTCCTCGACGGTGGTGACGCTGTTGCCGGGCGCCGAGTTCTCGACGCGCGCCCCCTACCCGTCGGCGCGCCGACTCCTCGAGGCGGGGGTCACCCTCGCGCTGGCCACCGACTGCAATCCGGGGACCTCCTACGTCACGTCGATGTCCTTCGTGGTCGCCCTCGCGGTCCGCGAAATGGGGATGAGCGTCGACGAGGCGCTGTGGTCGGCGACGCGCGGGGGCGCGCGGGCCCTGCGACGCGACGACGTGGGCCACCTGGGGGTGGGCGCGCGCGCCGACCTGGTCGTGCTCGACGCGCCGCGCGCGGCCCACCTGGCCTACCGTCCCGGATCGTCGCTGGTGCGCGAGGTGTGGTGCGCCGACGAGTGAGGTGACGGCGCGGGCCAATATGTTGGAGTGATGAGCACGCCCCCCGTTCCCGCCCACCTGCCCACCACCCTCGCGGGACTGCGCGCCGCGGGGTTCACGCACCGCAGCGTCCGCGAGGAGATCCGGGCCAACCTCGAGGAGCGACTGCGCACGGGTCAGTCGCTGTCGTCGACGGTGCTGGGCTACGAGGACACGGTGCTGCCCCAACTCGAGACGGCGCTGTTGGCCGGCCACGACATCATCCTGCTCGGCGAGCGAGGTCAGGCCAAGACCCGCATGATCCGGTCCCTCGTGGACCTGCTCGACGAGTGGCTGCCCATCGTCGAGGGTTCGCCGGTGCGCGACGACCCCTTCGCCCCCCTCTCGGTCTACGCGCGCGAGGTGGTCGCCGAGCGGGGCGAGGAGACGCCCATCACCTGGGTGCACCGCACGCAGCGTTTCGCGGAGAAGTTGGCGTCGCCCGACACCTCGATGGCCGACCTGATCGGCGAGGTCGACCCCATCAAGGTGGCGGGTGGGCTGTTCCTCGACGATCCGCGGGCCCTGTCCTTCGGGCTGGTACCCAAGTCGAACCGCGGGATCTTCGCCATCAACGAACTGCCCGACCTGTCCGAGCGCATCCAGGTCGGCCTCCTCAACGTGCTCGAGGAGCGCGACGTGCAGATCCGCGGTCACCTGGTACGCTTAGAACTAGACCTCCTGGTGGTCGCCACCGCGAACCCCGAGGACTACACCAACCGCGGTCGCCTCATCACGCCCCTCAAGGACCGCTTCGGCTCCCAGATCCGTACGCACTACCCCTACGAGATCTCGACCGAGATCGCCATCGTGCACGGCGAGGCCCGCCTCCCGAGCGCGGATCGGCCCATCGTGGTCCCCTGGTTCATCGACGACATCGTGACCCGCGTCAGTCACGTGGCGCGCGCCAGTCACGTCATCTCGCAGCGCTCGGGCGTGTCGGTACGTCTGTCGATCGCCAACTACGAGACGGTGGTGGCGAGCGCCCTGCGGCGGTCCCTGCGCACCGGCGACGCGGCGGTGGTGCCGCGCGTGAGCGACCTGGCCGCGATGGTGCCGTCCACGCAGGGCAAGATCGAGTTCGACACGATGGACGACGAGGACGCCGATCAGGTCATCGCCGCGCTGATATCGCTGGCGGTGCGCCAGTGCTTCATGGAGCACGTCGTGCTCGAGGAGGCGGGGGCCATCGTCGACGCCTTCGCCTCGGAGGCCGTCGTGCACACCGGTGACGACTTGGCGGATCAGGCGTACCTCGACGTGCTCGCCGCGATGCCGGCACTCGACGCCGCGGCGCGCCGGGTGGCGGGCGCCGAGGCGGGCGACGGCGCCGTGGCCTCGGCGGCGGAATTCGTCCTGGAGGGACTGCACCTCACCAAGCGCCTGGCCAAGGACGCCTCGGGCGCGCGCGCCCTCTACCGGTCGAGGAACCGTTAGTGGCCGTGCGCTACGGCTTTCGACGTTTTCGCGACGAGGACGACGACGACGTCGACGTCGAGGAGTTCCTGCGGTTGCTGGCGGACGACGTGATGGAGAACGGCGACCTCGAGGCCGCCATGGATCGACTGCTGCAGGAGGGGTTCACCACGCCCGAGGGCGAGCGCGTCGAGGGGCTCCACGAATTGCTCGAACGTGCGCGTCAACGGCGTCGCGAACTCGAACGTCGCGCCGACCCCGACGGGGCGTTGCGGCGCTACCGGGAGCGACTCGACGAGATCGAGTCCGTCGAGGCGTCGAGCGGCGAGGAATTGCTGGCCGAGGCGCGCGACTCACGCGACGAGCGCCGTATCGAGGTCACCCGTGACCTCGTGGACCAGCGCGCCCTCGAGCGCGAGTTAATGGGCGACCAACTGGGCGAACGCCTGCGCGCGTTCGCGCAGTACGACTTCATCTCGTCGCCGGCGCGCGAGGACTTCGAGCGCCTGGTGGCCGAGCTGAACAGCGACCTGCTCGCGACGTACTTCGAGCAGAGCAAGGAGATGTTCGCGAACCCCGACCCCGCCGAACTCGAGCGGATGCGCGCCATGATGGACGCGCTCTCGACCATGATCGAGCAGGACCGCCGCGGCCAGGCGCTCGACCCGTCGTTCGAGGACTTCATGGAGAAGTTCGGCGACTACTTCCCGGGCGCGCAGGACCTGGCCGACGTGGTGCGCATGATGGCCGAGCGCGCCGCCGCCGCCGAGGCGATGTTCAACTCGCTCTCGGGCGAACAGCAGGCGCAACTGCGCGACCTCTTCGCGCAGATGATGCAGAACATGGAACTCGACTTCGCCCTGAGTCGATTGATCTCCAACCTGCGTCAGGCGACACCCGACCTCGACTGGCAACGCGCGCATCGCATGCGGGGCTCGCAGGGGGGGTCCTTCTCCGACGCGACGGGCGTCGCTCAACAACTCGGCCAACTCCAGGGGCTGGAGGATTTCCTCGGGCGCGCGCGCGCCGCATCGGGTCTGCCCGAAGTCGACGTCGAGGCGGTGCGCCGACACCTCGGCGACGACGCCGCGCGTCACGTCACGCGGCTCCAGCGCGCCCTGCGCGCCCTGAAGGACCGGGGTTTTATCGGCCGTGACGAGGGCCGCCTCGTACTGACCGCCCGGGGCGTGCGCCAGATCGGCCAGCAGGCCCTCAAGGACCTCTTCGGTCAATTGCGCAATTCGCCCACCCTGGGGGGCCATCGAGTGGCCACGGTGGCGCGCGGCGGCGACCGCGAGGAGACCGCCCGGGCGTGGGAGCCGGGCGAGCCCTTCTCGCTGCACCTGCACCAGACCCTGCGCAACGCGCTCTACCGCAGCGGTCCCGGGACGCCGGTGCGTCTGCACCCCGACGACTTCGCGGTGGAGGAGTACGAGGCGGCGCGTCGCAGTGCGACCGTCTTCGCCATCGACCTGTCGCTGTCGATGGCCATGCGCGCCAACCTGGTGCCGGCCAAGAAGATGGTGCTCGCCCTCACGCAGCTGATCCGATCGAAGTACCCGCGCGACTTCGTCGCCGTGGTCGGTTTCGGCGAGACCGCCCAGGAGTTGCGCATCGAGGACATTCCGTCCCTGACGATCGACTACAACTACGGCACGAACCTGCAGCACGCCCTGGCCCTCAGCCGTCACCTGATGCGTCACGAGCGCGGCGAGCGCCAGGTGGTGGTGGTCACCGACGGTGAGCCGACGGCGCACCTGGGCGACGACGGGGTGCCGTTCTTCGCGTGGCCCCCGGTGGCCGAGACCCTGCAGCGCACGATGGCCGAGGTGTTGCGCTGCACCCGCGCGGGCATCGTCATCAACACGTTCGCCCTGGACATCGAGCGCAGTCAGTTCCCGTTCGTGGAACAGATCTCTCGGGTGAACGGGGGTCGCACCTTCTACACGTCCGTGGACGAGTTGGGGGTGTACGTGCTCGACGACTTCGTGCGCTCGCGCCGCGCGGGGTAGCGCCGTCGAGCGAGAGGGGTGCTAGGGCGTCGTCACCGCGCGTTCTACGAGGTCGCGGAGGTCCGCGAGGTAGCGCGCGAGGTCGTCGGGTCGGTCCTCGCGCTCTCCGCTGAAGTCGGGCAGTGCACCGAGGACGACGAGTCGCGGACCCTGGGCGAAGGCGGCCTGTTCCTCGATGGCGTCGGCGGCGTCGGCGAGCTCGGCGGCGAGCTCGTTCGCCTCGAAGCGCACGTCGTCGTAGTCCTCGCTGTCCACCTCGGCCACGGTGACGCTGACGTCGGTCCCGCCCTCGAGGGAGTCCGCGAAGAAACTGAAGCAGCCGAGCGAGTCGACGTAGGAGCCCGAGGTGACGAGGTCGAAGTTGGTCGCGACGAGTTGGTCCTGGCGGATGGGCGAGCACCGCACCCGGGCGGTGGCGTCGAGCGCGTCGGCCGCGTCGACGGCGAGTTGGGCCAGGTTCGTGCGCGGCGCGTAGGGCACCTGGTACTGACCGAGCGTCACGGGCACGGCGGTGATGCCGCCCCAGTTGCGGCCCGTCTGATCGCGCACCACGGTGGACTCGACGAGGCCCGGTCCGTAGGTGGTCTCCACGCTCACCACGTGACACGCGGACAGGTCCGCGACGCGCGCCAGGGCGTCGAAGGCCACGGCGCCGCGTCGCGCGCCCGCGTCGTTGGCCCCCCGCACGAAACGCTCGCGCAGGTCGCCCGGGTCGAAGCCGAGCTCGCGCGCGACCACGAGCGTGGCCTTGAACCACGACTCCCAGGGTACGTCCTCCTCGCGCGTCACGAGCGCGTACGCGTCCAAGGCGTCGTTGATGGCGCGCGCGTCGTGCGCGACGTAGGCCGTGCGCAGACGACGTCGCGCGAAGACCAGCAGCGTATCCGTGTCCTCCTCGCGCCACGCCGAGCGGACGTCGTCGCGATGGCCCTCGAGCGAGTCGAAGAGGGAGCGCACGATGTTCGAGAGTGCGTGGTCCCCGGGGTGCGCGCGGAATCGCACGAGGTCGTCGTCGGAGCTCTCGTAGGACAGTCCGGCGAGGGGTGAGAGTGGGCTCATAGACCACCACAGTAGGGGCCCGATCGACCCGTGCGGGAGGGGCGTCGACAGCGTCGACCGGGGCGAATTCGATTTGCATTTACGGGGGAATTCCGCCACAATGACACTGTTGTAATTACACCGGTGACGTGAAGCGCCGACGGGGAGGAAGTCGATATGGAAATCGTCAATGCGTTGGTGGGGATGGAAGACCGTGGTTGGCAGGCTCGTTCGAACTGCATGGGCGTCGACCCGGATCTGTTCTTCCCCGAACGAGGCGCGTCCACCCGC
>JAKCEC010000001.1 GCA_021841725.1 Actinomycetes bacterium
ACCCGGCGGCCCTGGTCCGCGAGTGAAGAACTCATGCTGTCAGCGTACCGGAGCGCGTTACGGGCGCCGCAACAAGACGAGGTCGTCGCGGTGCACGATCACGTCGTCGCCCTCGAGGAACGACTCCGCACTCACCCGCACGAGACCCTTGGCCACCAGGTCGCCGCGCGGGCCCTGGATCTCGACCGCGTCACCGTCGACGAAATCACCACTGTAGGAGTCGACGCCGACGCGCAACAGGCTGCGTCCGTGGTGCTCCAGCGCCTCGAGAGCACCCTGGTTGACCCGCAGCACGCCCGCGGACGCGACGGCGAAGGCAATCCAGGCCTTGCGCGCCGCGAGGCGCTCGCCCCGCGGCTCAAAGGTCGTCCCGAAATCGTGCGAGCCGCCCAGCGCGCGCACCAGCGGATTCGTGGCGCGCGCGGGCGCAATGACCGTGGTCACACCGGACCAGGTCGCCATGCGGGCCGCGGCCACCTTGGACGCCATCCCCCCACTGCCCACTCCCGAGCGGCTGGCACCCGCCACATTCTCAAGGTCAGTGTCGATTGAGGTGACGACGTCGATCAACGTGGCCGACGGGTCCAGACGTGGATCGGCCGTCAAGAGTCCGGGCGTGTCAGTCAACAAAACGAGGTGGCTCGCCGTGACGAGATTCGCCACCAGGGCCGCGAGGCGGTCGTTATCACCGAAGCGGATCTCCTCATCGGCCACGGCGTCATTCTCGTTCACCACCGCCACCACGCCCAGGGCCGCGAGCGCCGCCAGAGTGGAACGCGCGTGCAGGTACTGACCACGGTGCGAGAAATCTAGGGGGGCCAGGAGGACCTGCCCCACGGACAGCCGGTGGACCGCGAACGCGCGGCGCCACGCATCCATTAAGAGCGGCTGGCCCACCGCCGACACCGCCTGGAGGGTCGTGGAGTCAGTAGGACGCGCCCGGCCCGCGCCGACGTCCGCCCAGCCCGCGGTGATGGCCCCGGAGGTCACCACCACGACCGACCACCCCCGGGTGCGCAATTCGACCACGTCCGCCGCCACCGACGCGAGCACGTCGTGCGCCACCCCCCCTCGGTCGTCGGTAACCGACGTGGTGCCGATCTTGACGACGACGCTACGACTCGTCATCGTCGTCGTCTCCGACGCCGTCGAGGCGTCCGTGGCGCGCCAAGCGTTCGCGACGCGTGGCCCGATGGTGTTCACCGCGGTCGAGACCCGATCCCCCGTCGTCACGCCACCACTCAAAGGACAGCGGACCGATCGTGATCACGTCGCCGTCTCGCACGCCCGCGCGGTTCAGGAGCCGGTCGACCCCGAGATCCTTGAGCCGTCGAACGATCTCCGCCAGGGCCTGATCGTCGGTCAAGTCCTGAAAGCGCACCGCCCGCTCCGCCGAACGCCCCAGGACCCGCCAGTTCGCGTCGCCCGCCTTATGCACGGTGACCTCGTCGGGCACGGGCTTGTGCACCACCACCACGTGCTCGCTGGACTGGGCCTCGCGCGCGCGGGCCTCGAGCACGAGGCCCGCCAGACGTGCGTTCAGGGCGTCGACGCCGGCGCCGGTCACCGCCGAAATCGTGGCGACACCCGGCACTTCGCAGGCCGCGACGTCGCCCTTAGACCCGACCACGACGCGCGGTCGCTCCAGGAGGTCCGCCTGGTAGTCGCCGAGCTCGTGCAGCAACGTCTCGAGTTGCGCCTCGGGTCCCACGGGCGCGAACTCCGAGAGATCGAGGAGCACGCACAGGACGCGCGCGCGCTCGACGTGTCGCAAGAAGTCGTGTCCCAGGCCGCGACCCTGGGCGGCGCCCTCAATGAGACCCGGGATGTCGGCCATCACGTACTCAGTGGCGTCCTGGGGACGGCCCGAGCGAGCCCCGACGCGCACCACCCCGAGGTTGGGCACCAACGTGGTGAACGGGTAGTCGGCGATTTTGGGTCGCGCGGCCGATACCCGCGAGATCAACGTCGATTTGCCGACGTTGGGAAAACCGATCAGCGCGACGTCCGCCCGCAACTTGAGCTCGAGGTTGTACCAACGTTCTTCGCCCACCTCGCCCTGTTCGGCGAACGCGGGCGCACGCCGTTGGTTTGAGAGGAATCGATTGTTGCCCTGGCCCCCCAGTCCGCCCGCCGCCGCCAACCAGCGGTCGCCCGGTCCCGCGAGGTCGACCAGGAGTTCGCCCTCCTGGGAGTAGACCAGTGTGCCGACCGGCACGGGCACGACAATCTCCTTGCCGTTGGAGCCGTGCATGCGCTTAGACGTACCGTGTTGACCGTCGCTCGCGCGACGAAACGGATGATCACGGAAACCCAACAATGACGCCTGATTATGGTCGGCCACCAGCCACACGTCACCGCCGCGTCCACCGTCGCCGCCGTCGGGACCGCCCTTGGCCACGTGGGCCTCACGCCGGAAGGAGACGCACCCCGCCCCGCCGTCGCCGGCCTTGGCGTGAAGTTGGGCCGCGTCGACGAAGCTACTCACCCCTCCATCCTAGGACCCGCCTCGTTTAGGACCCGACGAGTTCGTCGAGTGCCGCCTCGAACACCCGCTGATGACGGGCCACGTGGTCGCTCGTCGTGGCCGGACACATCAGGGCCATGTTGTGAAAGGGGGTGATGAGAACTCCCCGGTTGAGGGCGTAGAGGTGCAGGTACTCCTCGAGCAAGGGGTCCGCGCTCGCCGCGGACTCGCCGCCGTTGCGCGGCGCGGGGCTCACGAAGCGGTACTCCACACGAGTACCCAGTTGGGCCAGGGACCACGGCAGCGAGTGACGCGCGACGGCGTCGCGCACCCCGTCGGCGAACCGCGTCGCCAGCACCTCCATCGGTCCGAAACTCTCGTCCGTCAGCACCTCACCCAACACCGCGCGCATCGCGGCGAAGCTCAACGCGTTGCCGGCGAGCGTGCCACCCACCCCACCGACGTCCACGATGTCCGCCCCGCTCGCGACCGCGGCGTGCACGCGCGCGGCGAAGTCCTCGCTGAGCGCGAACGCCCCACAGGGCACGCCCCCGCCCAGGGACTTGCCAATCGTCAGAGCGTCCGGCGCCAAGCCGTAGCGCCGGGTCGCCCCGCCGGGACCGGCCGAGAAGGTGTGGGTCTCGTCCACGATGAGCAGGGTGTCGGTCTGGTCACAGAGTTGACGCACACCGGCGAAGAAACCTGGCTCGGGCAGGACGATGCCGATGTTGGTCATCGCCGGCTCGCTCAGGACGGCCGCCACGTCGCCCTGTCGCAGCTCGCGCTCGAGCGCGACGAGGTCGTTGAACTCCACGACGCGAGTCGTGCTCGTCGGATCGAACGCCGGTGCGACGCTCCCGGGTCGCGTCACCGCGCGACCCTGCGGGTCGAGCACGACGAAGGTCTCGTCGACACCGCCGTGATACGAGTACGAGAACACCAGGATCTTGGGACGCCGGGTGACCAGACGGGCTAAGCGCAGCACCCAACGGTTGGCGTCGGTGGCCGAAAGCGAGAAGGACCACTTGGTCAGACCGAATCGTCGGGTCAATTCGTGCGCCACCCACTGCGCGTCCTCCGAGGGCAACATCGTCGTCACCCCACCGCGGCGTCGGACCCGCTCGTCGAGGGCGCGCACCAGCGGCTCGGGCGAGTGACCCGCCATCGCCCCGGTGTCCCCGAGAGCGAAGTCGACGAGTTCGTGGCCGTCCACGTCGGTGATAATGGCGCCGTGCGCGCTCTCGAAGGTCACGGGGAATCCGCCGGCCCACTTGTTCATCCACGTCATCGGCACTCGTTCGACGAGGTGCCGGGCGCGTTCGTAGGCGGCCAATGAACGCGGATTCTCACCGCGGAACCGAACCCGTTCGCGCTGGACCAATGAGGACAATTGCTGACGATTAACGCCGGACATGGCTCCATGGTAGGGGTGCGCGCACCCGCCCGTGGAGGATTCATCGCCGGTAATAATGTCCTGGTCAGGTAATACTGAGAATCCTGCCGCGACGAGAACGTAAATATCTCCCCGAAATCCCTAAATTGCAGTGTTTTAGCGATAAAGATGGCTCCGGTTCAGGGAACTCTCCCAGTCCGATTTAACGAAGAGTAAGGAGTCGACCGGTGAACAAGGCCGAGTTGGTAGATGCAATTGTTGCCGAGTGTGGAGCGACGAAGGCCGCAGCGACGGATTTCCTGCGCGCGTTCGAGGACGTTGTCGTAGAGAATGTCGCCAAGGGCGAGAAGATCGTGCTTTCGGGGTTTCTGTCCTTTGAGCGTGTTGAGCGCAAGGCTCGCACCGCCCGCAACCCCCAGACCGGCGAGGCGATCCAGGTCGCCGCGTCACGCGCCCCCAAGGTGTCGATCGGATCGACGTTCAAGAAGGCCGTCAAGGGTTAATCCCCGCCGCGGTGTCGTAGCCGCCGCAGTGACCCCGTACGCACCACGACGTGCGCGTTATCAAAAATCACCGCACCACGCCCCTCGGAGAGGATCCGGGGGGCGTGGTGCCGTCTTCGAGCGCTCCCGGGGCACGCGTCGTCCCCGCGCGCGGGACGGACCGTCAGGGTGGAAGGGCCGAAGGCGCTCCACGACGGCGTTAAAAATGGCGTTCCCGAGTTCACCGCGACGAGCCCCTCGAACGGGACCCCTCGTCACGGGGGGTCGTTCGGGCGAAAAGAACGAACTCCCCAGAACCGAGGTCCCGGGGAGTTCGTTTAGGACTAGGGTCCCGGCGTCTACGCTTCGGTCAAGATGTCGACGAGCTTGCGACCACGCCGGAAACCGAACTTCACCTTGCCCTCGGCGAGGGCGAACAGGGTGTCGTCCTTGCCGATGCCAACGTTGCGACCGGGGTGAAAGAGCGTTCCGCGCTGGCGAATGATGATGGAACCGGTCTTCACCAGCGTTCCGTCAAAGGCCTTCACGCCGAGACGCTGCGCATTGGAATCGCGACCGTTGCGGGTAGAACCGCCACCTTTAGTCTTGGACATGGTTCCTCCTTACGCCTCGACCACGTCAGCGACCTTGGTCGCCTTGGTTGCCTTGGTCGGCTGGGGTGAGATCTTGTTGATCTCGACGGTCGTGTACCACTGACGGTGTCCCCACCGCCGACGCTGGATGGCCTTGGCCTTGTAGGTCAGGGCGCGAATCTTCGGTCCGCTCTCCACCCCGACGATGGTGCCCGTAACGGTGGCGCCCTCTAGGTCCGGACCAGCGAGGACGCTGTCCCCGTCCACTAGCAACACGGGCTCGAACTCAATAACAGCACCATTCTCCTCGGCGCGCTTGTCAACGCGGACCAACTGGCCCTCGGTGACGCGCTCTTGAGATGTGCCTACTCGGATGACGGCGTACATAGGGTTTCCATAGTAGCCGAAAACCGCCGACCTTCGTGACTTACAGGCCGGTCGCGACGACGAAACCTCGTCCGTCGCACACGGCGCACACCTTGGAGACTGACTCGAGGAGCCCCTCGTTGACCCTCTTACGGGTCATTTCGACCAGACCGAGCTCGGAGATGTCGAAGACCTGGGTGCGGGTCTTGTCGCGGGCCAGAGCCTGTCGCAGGGCCGACGCCACCGCCTCACGGTGGGCTTTGGTCTCCATGTCGATGAAGTCGATCACGATGATGCCACCGATGTCGCGCAGTCGTAGCTGTCGCGCCACCTCCTCCGCCGCCTCGAGGTTGTTACGGAACACCGTCTCTTCCAGGTTCGTGGTGCCCACGTTCTTGCCGGTGTTGACGTCGATGACCGTCAGCGCCTCGGTGCGTTCAATGATGAGCGACCCACCCGAGGGCAAGAAGACCTTGCGGTCCAGCGCACGGTGCAATTGCTCGTGCACGAAATAGCGCTCGAAGAGTGGGAGTTCCTCGCCCGAGCGGTCGTAGTACTCGATGCGGTCGGCGAGTTCTGGGTTGACCGCCACGACGTAGTCGCGGACCTTGTTGAACAGATCGGCGTCGTCGATGATGACGCCGCGGAAATCGTCGTTAAGTTCCTCGCGCAGAACCCGCACGGCGAGGTCCAGGTCGCGGTAGACCAAGCGGGGCTGATTCGACTTCGCCACCTCGGCCTCGATGGCGTCCCACTTCTCGCACAACGAGGTCACGTCGCGCGCGAGGTCGTCGGCGGAGACCCCCTCCGCGGCGGTTCGAATGATGATGCCGTGGCGCGCGGGTTTGACGTCGTCAATGATTTTGCGCAACCGGCGGCGCTCGCCGTCGGGTAGTCGCTTAGAAATGCCAATGGTGCTCGAATTGGGGACCAGTACCGCGAAACGACCGGGGATCGACACCTCTTGCGTCAGTCGGGCGCCCTTGGCGCCAATGGCGTTCTTGGTGACCTGGCACACGATGGTCTGGCCCGACCTGATCATTTGTTCGATGCGCTTGTCGTTAGTCGTGGGCCCCTCGAGGTCCTCGTCACTCAGCGAGATATCCCCCCGGTACAAGACCGCGTTCTTCGGGATGCCAATGTCGACGAAGGCGAGTTCCATGCCGGGCAGCACGTTTTGGATCCGACCGACGTAAATGTTCCCGTCGATCTGGTTCGTCTCGTCAGCCGCTTTGGCCACGGTGTACTCCACCATGGTGCGTCCCTCCAGGGTCGCGATGTGCGTGGCCTCCTTCGTCGTGTGCACGCACATCAGGTAGCGGCCCTGCGCGCGCGTGCGCCGCTCTCCCCCGCGACGTCGACCCTTGCGAGCCCGTGCGCCGTCGTCACCGTCGACGTCGGGTGCGGAAGCCTCCACCGGCGCCTCGACGGGGCGCGGGTTCGAGCGAGTCTGCCCGCCCTGACGGCTGTCGCCGCCCTGTCGGTTTTGACCGCCCTGGCCGCCGCGACCGCGGCCGCCGCGTCGGCGTCGGTTGGCGCCCTGCCCGGCGGGGACGTTGCCGGAACCCGGTGCGGGGGTGGACTCGCGTGTCGCGCCCACCGACGGTCGAGTATCACCGATCTGGGGTGCGGGACGGGTATCGCCGATGCGCGGACTAGCGGAGGGGGTGGGGGTGGTGGTCTCGTCGCTCACGACGGGTACTCCTTGAGTTCTGGTTGAGGGGGCCGCGCATCAGGGCGCCACGGCCGAGGAAGAGCCGCGTCGCGTGTCGCACGCGCGGGCCGAACAACAAATTACGAGTTGGGCGGGTGCCAGCGGGGCGCCCGAGGACCCTTGGAACTGGGCTACCTCTCTGGCGTGTACCACGTTGCGTCCTTACTGCGGGCGACGACGGAGTGATGTCACTCGGTCGTCACTGCGATTTTCATTGCGCCACCGACGTTTGTACGGCCGCGCCCAACCCCTCCAGGCTAGCCGTAAAACGCCCTATCCGACCTTCTTTATCGTCGTCGCCACGCCCGAGGTGGTCGTCGTGGGAGTCGTAGTGGTCGTGGGAGTCGTGGTGGTCGAGGAAGTCGTGGGACTCGTGGTCGTCGAGAGACTCGTGGTGGTCGTGACGCTCGGCTTAGAGCCCTTGAGGGTGGAGGTGGTCTTCGCGGGGCGGGTCGTGGTCGTCACGGGGGGTACCTGGCTCTTGACCGTCAGGCTCACGGGCGCGATCGGGTGCCTGTAGAGGTAGTCGAAGGCCTGGGCCACCACTGGGGCGGCGGCGTCGGCGCCGTATCCACCCTGGGCGATGACGCAGATGACCACGTACTCGGGATCGTTCGCGGGCGCGAACCCCACGAAGAGGGAGTTCGGCTCGAGCGGCTTGCCGTTGGGTGCGTAACCCGTGGAGGCGGTGCCGGTCTTACCGGCCACGGGAAAGGCGGACTCCGGGAACGACGCGTAGCGCTGGAACGTCCCGTACGCCGTTCCGCTCGGGTTCTGAACGACGCCCTCGAGTCCTTGCAGGATCGGGTTGCGCACCGCCGGTGGCAGGCTCACGTGCCCGAGCACGCGGGGCCCGTAGCGCACGACTAATTTCCCGGTGGGGCTCACCACGGCGGCGGCGACCTCGGGCGCGTAGCGCGTGCCCCCGTTCGCAAACGTCGCGTAGGCGTCGGCCATGGCGATGGGGGTAATGGCGGTCGAGCCCTGGCCGAAGGCCATTTCAATGTTGTCACCCGTGTACCACGTATCGTTCGGGAACGCGAGGGGGGCGGCGTTGTGCAGGGCGATACGTACCGTGGGCGAGTCCACTCGCCCCTGCACCTCATTAGGGAGGTCGATGTTGGTGTACTGGTCGAGACCGTACTCGTGCGCCACGTTCTGAATGGGCGTCTCACCGTACTTCGCCTGCTGGGACCAGAACAGGTAGCCGAGCTGATAGAAGTAGTAGTCCGAGGACACGGTGATGGCGCCCGGCAGGTTCACTAGTCCCGCCCCCTGACCCTGGTCGTCGTGGAAGACGCATCCGTGGGCGCCCTGTAGGCAGCCCGGTACGGTGAAGTAGCCGGTGTCGTCGACCAGTTGCGTGGCCGGGAAAATCCCCGTCTGCAACTGGGCCGTCGCGGTGATCATCTTGAAGGTACTACCCGGGGTGTAGAGACCTTGGATGGGGTAGTTGGTGAAGGCCCCCTCGTTCAGCAAAGTCTTAAACGTCGCCTCCGAGAGTCCGTTGACGAAGGAACTGAGGTTGAACGACGGGTAGCTCGACATGGCGAGCACGGCGCCGGTGCGCACGTCCATGGCGATGGCCGCCCCGTTGAGCGCGGGCGGCAATACGCCGTTGGTGGGGTCGGGGGTGTGACGCACCAGGGCGACGTCGGCCGCCAAATATCCGTCCAGGGCCTTCTGAAGACCCGCGTCCACGTTCAAGATCACGGTATCGCCCTGTTGGGGCGCGGTGCGCTGGACCGCCCCGAGGATATTGCCTTGCGCGCTCACCTCGATGGTGCTGGTGCCCGCGACGCCGCGCAGGTATTGCTCGTAGAAGTTCTCGATACCGGTCTTGCCGTAGGTCGAGTTCGTGGTGTAGTTAAAGGTCGGATTCGCCGCCATCTCGGCGCCCGTGATCGGCCCGACGTAACCCAACAACTGTGACGCGGTCAAACCCCCGAGGGGGTAGCTGCGCTGGGTCACCCCCTGTACGCTCACGCCCGGGAACTCCCCGGGGTGCAATTTAATGAACTGCACCACCGACGTCGGCGCGTCGGTCATGACGGGCGCCGGTTGGTAGGGGTCGTACTGAACGTTGGTGAGATCCTTTTGCACTTGGACCACACTCTGGTGCGTCAAGGTGGCGAGCGCGCCGATCACCGACGGGTTCAGGTAAGCCTGCTGGCGCGACAAGAGGACTTCGGTGGTCGTGATATTGCTCACCAGCGGCGTCCCCGAACGGTCCACGATGAGTCCGCGCGACGCCGGGATCGTCGCCACGTGCAGCGAGTTGGACTGCACGGTGGCGACCGACGCCGAGTGTTCGAGGATTTGGAGCATGAAGAGGCGAACTAACAAGAGCACCAGCAGCAGCGAGAAGAATCCCCCGATGATGCGCCAGCGGCGCTCCGGTCGCGCGTGCACCTCCTCGGGGGACGCGACGAGGTCGCGGATACCCACCGGTCGCGGTTCGTTGATATGACGACCTCGTCCGCGCAGGGGGTTGAGCGACACCCACGGGCGCCACAAGCGCTGAAACCACGACGCCGTGGGTCGGTCCCGCCAGGATCCCTTCATCGACGCGCCCGCAACGCCGACGCGCCCGCCATCGCGGCCAGGCGCGACATCGGCCGCGCCAGGAGGAAAAAGGCCACCGCATTCACGACCATGGAATCGAGCAGGCTACCGCGCCACAACGAGAAGTTCAGAGCGACGGCGCCCCCCACGACGAAGACCACTGGCGCGACGAAGCCCGCCGCGGCGGCGATCACCGGGGTGACCCACAGGGCCGCCGAGTCGAGGTCACCCACGCCCTCCTTCCCAAGACGCGACGCCGCGAAGGCCAACAACACTCCCACCAACGCGCTGAGCCCGAACGGCGTCGCGCTCTGCGCGTCGAAGAGGACTCCGCTGAGGAGCCCCGCGGCGAGCGCCAGCGAGGTCAGACCCGTCAAACCCACCGCCACCGGCCACAGCCACACCAACATCACGACCGCACCGGCGAAACGCCACTGCGTAAAGACCGCGAACTGCACCCCGACCACCACCAGGGTGAGGAGAGTGATGCCCGCCCGAGCTTGGATCACGTGGAGGGCTCCCACAAGACGACGTCGACGTACGCCAGATTGTTCAGGTTTGCGGTGGGGGTCAAGGAGACCGAGTAGCTCGACGCGCCCGGATTGATTAAGAGTTTGCTCACCCGACCCACGGGCAACCCCGGCGGGAAGAGCCCCCCTTGGAGGCCGTTGGTGGACAGAAGACTGCCGACCCCCAGCGCCGCGGTCACGGGAATCTGCGTCACGCTCAGTGGATTGTTGATTCCCTCGCCCGAGATCAGCACCGACGTCAGCCCGTTGCCGAACGTCGCGCCCACGACGGAGCCGGTGTCACTCAGCAAGCGCACCGTCGACGAATGCGACGACACGGCGACGACCCGTCCGACGAGTCCTCCGTCGGCCACCACGGGCATGCCCTGCATCACCCCGTCGTCCTGTCCCTTGTCGATCGTGACCGTGGCGGAAAAATTGGTGGGGGAAATTACCGTGACCTGCGCCATGACCGTGCCGAGCGTGGACGCCACGGGT
Organism: Actinomycetes bacterium; assembly: GCA_021841725.1. Taxonomy (GTDB): domain Bacteria; phylum Actinomycetota; class Acidimicrobiia; order Acidimicrobiales; family RAAP-2; genus RAAP-2. The sequence goes on from JAKCEC010000001.1 coordinate 10,588, forward strand.
ACGTGCAGCGCCTGCGTCAATTGTCGAAGCTGGCGAGCCGCCGACGCGTTCTCGTCGGCGCGCAGGGTAGCTTGACCGAGCAGGTACCGCAGTCGCTCGTTCTGCGCCTCAATATCGGAATAGTTGACCATGCCCGCGACCAAGTGCCCGACCGGGCGCGCGACGAAGTCGGCGGCCCACGAAAACGGGAACACCACCGCGTGCGCGGCACTCTTGGCCCCGGCCACCAGTCCCCCCGTGACGTACACGGTGACGACGATGAGCGTTGCGAGTACCCCGGAGAAGAGAAGTCGGCGCCGCGAACGTTCCGTGGCCACGGTCTAGCGCGAAGGCGACGTCTTGAGCATGCGTGAGAAAACGTCGAGTTCCTCGAGGCACATGCCCGATCCCAGCGCAACGCAGTTGAGGGGATCGTTAGCGACGATGATGGGCATATTGGTCTCGACTTCGAGTCGGGTCGCCAGTCCGTTCAACAGCGCCCCGCCACCCGTCAAGACGATGCCCTGCTCCATCAGGTCAGACGAGAGTTCGGGCGGTGTACGGTCCAGCGTCACCTTGACGGCATCCACGATCGCCTGGACGGGTTCTTCGATGGCGTGACGGACTTGCTCAGTCGAGATCACGACCGTCTTGGGCAATCCGGTGACGAGGTCGCGACCACGAATCTGGGCCTGCATCTCTTGCTGGAGTGGGTACGCCGACCCCATCTGGATCTTGATCTCTTCGGCCGTACGTTCGCCCAGGGCCAGCTGGAATTCCTTCTTCACGTAGGCGACGATGGCGTCGTCGAGTTCGTCGCCCCCGACGCGGATGGACTGACTCGTCACGATGCCGCCGAGCGAGATGACCGCGACCTCAGTGGTGCCACCGCCGATGTCCACCACCATGTTGCCCGTGGGCTCGTGAATGGGCAGCCCCGCGCCGATCGCCGCCGCCATCGGCTCTTCGATGATGTACGCCTTGCGCGCGCCGGCGAATTCGGCGGCCTCCATCACCGCGCGCTGCTCGACGCCAGTGATTCCCGAGGGAACGCAGATGACCATGCGGGGCTTAGCGAACCGACGTTGGTGCACGCGGTGGATGAAGTACCGCAACATCTTCTCGCAGATCTCGAAGTCGGCGATCACGCCGTCCTTGAGCGGACGGATGGCTTGGATGTTGCTGGGCGTTCGGCCAATCATCAGCTTGGCCTGCGCGCCCACGGCCAGGGGCTTGCCATCTTTGATGTCGACGGCCACCACGGAGGGCTCGTTGAGAACGATGCCCCGCCCACGCACGTAGACCAACGTGTTGGCGGTGCCCAGGTCCACCGCCATATCGCGGCCCAATAATGAAAATCGAGAATCAACCATGGAGAACCCTTAATGAGAGTCCGATGAGTACTCTCCTACCCCTGCAAGGCTACGACACGGGAGCGTCGTACACCAAACAGGCTGTAATTAGCCTAGGGCCGGGAAGAATATTGCAATCTCGCGCTGCGCCGACTCGGCCGAATCCGATCCGTGAATGAGGTTTTGACCGATCTCGAGTCCGAGGTCACCGCGAATGGTGCCGGGTGCGGCGCTGGAGGGATTGGTCGGACCCATCATCGTGCGCACGACCTGCCACGTCTCGCCCGGTCCCTCGATCACCATCGCCATCACGGGTCCGCGCGTGATGAAGTTCACCAGACCTTCGAAGAACGGCTTCCCCTCGTGCTCGGCGTAGTGGCGCTCCGCCGTCGCGCGGTCCAGCGTACGCAACTCAGCGGCCGCGAGTCGCAATCCGCGCCGCTCGAAACGGTGCACGATGTCTCCCACGAGACCGCGTTCGACGCCGTCGGGCTTGACCAGGACCAGGGTTCTTTCCACGACGAAGAAATCTATCAGGCGGAATTCTGGTGACGAGTGGCCAAGTGCAGGACCTCGGCGCGCACGCGCGCGACGAGGTACAAACTCCCGGCCGCCACGATCAGGTCGTCGTCACCGGAGTGTTCGCGCGCGTAGGCCAGCGCCGTTGACACGCTCGAGTGCTCGAAGGCCACTCCACCCGCGCGACGCACCGCGTCGGCCACCACTCGGGTCGCCATGGCCCGCGGGGAGTCGGGGGCACAGCAGTGGAACTCGGTGAAGCCCAGCGCCACGAGTGGCTCCACCATGTCCTCGACCTCGCGTCCGGTCAGCATCCCGAGCACGCACCGACGCTCCCCCGACACGTGAAAGGCGCCGTCGAGCGCGGCGCACAGGGCGCGCACCCCGGCGGGATTGTGGGCACCGTCCACCACGATCGTCGGGTGGCGACTCACGAGTTCCATGCGACCCGGCATGACGGCGTTCGCGAGGGTCGAACGAACGACGGACTCCCCCAACGCTCGGCCGAGGAAGGCCTCCGCGGCGACAATGGAGGTCGTGGCGTTGACGCCCTGATGAATGCCGTGCAGCGAGACGAGCACGTCCTCGTAGCGCGCGAACGGGGTGCGCACCGTGATCGCCCGACCCCCGACCGCCAGGTCGTTTCGTTCCAAGCTGAAGGATTCCTCAATGCTCCACAGAGTGGCGCCCAGTTCACGCGCGCGTTCCGTCGCGATCTCGAGCACAACGGCGTTGGTCGTGGACAACACGGCGATAGCCGAGGGTCGAAAGATACCCACTTTGTCGCGGGCGATGGCGCCAATCGAATCACCGAGGACCGCCGTGTGATCGAGGTCCACGTTGGTCAACACCGTCACGTCACCGTCCACCACGTTGGTGGAATCCCAGGTTCCCCCCAGTCCCACCTCGACCACGGCGACGTCCACCCCCTCGTCGGAGAAGTGGAGCAGCGCGCCGACGGTCAAGAGTTCGAATCGAGTGAGCACGATGCCGCTCACCTGTTCGGCGTCGTAGAGCCGTCCCAGCAATTGCGTGAGGTCGTCATCGCTGATCGACGTGGCGTTCACCGCGATTCGTTCGTTCAACGCGTGCAGATCCGGGCTGGTGAACGTGCCCACGCGCAATCCCGTTGCGCTCAAGAGGGCGCTCGTCAGAGTAGTGGTCGTACCCTTACCATTCGTGCCCGTCACGTGCACAATCGGGTAGTCGTGGTGGGGATCTGCGAAGAGGGCGAGCGCGTCGCGCACCGCGTCCAGCGAGGGCTGGTCACGCCGCCCCGGCGCCAATCGCTCGTAGTCGACGTGGGATTCCAACCACGCCAGTGCGCCGTCGTAAGTCGTTGGGCGCACCACTAACTGGCGCGACGAGTGCGCGTCTTCCTCATCTCGTACAACGGCTCCGCCTCTCGCCGGACGACCGCCGCCGTAATGACGCAACGTTCGACGTCACCCCGCGAGGGCACGTCGTACATCGGCTCGAGCAGGACGTTCTCCAGGATGGAGCGCAGCCCGCGGGCGCCGGTCTGTCGTTCCATCGCCAGCTCGGCGATGGCCTCCAGGGCGTCCTTCTCGATGACGAGCTCCACGCCGTCGAGCGCCAGAACCTGCTGAAACTGCTTGACCAAGGAATTCTTGGGCTCGGTGAGGACCTGGATGAGCATCTCTCGATCGAGTTGCTGGACGGCGCCCACGATAGGCAGACGACCAATGAACTCGGGAATCAGACCGAACTTGACCAAGTCTTCGGGCAGCGCGTGTCGAAAGAGCTCCACGTCGCCGTGACGCTTCGCCTCCACCGGCTGATTGAAACCCATTGACTTCTTGCCGAGTCGGCGCTCGATGATCTGTTCCAGACCCGCGAAGGCCCCTCCGCAGATGAACAGGATATTTGCGGTGTCAATCGTGATGAACTCCTGGTGTGGGTGCTTACGGCCACCCTGGGGCGGAACGCTGGCGACCGTCCCCTCAAGAATCTTCAACAACGCTTGCTGCACACCTTCACCGGAGACGTCACGGGTGATCGAAGGATTTTCCGCCTTGCGGGCAATCTTGTCGATCTCGTCGATGTAGATGATCCCTCGCTCCGCGCGCTTGACATCGAAGTCCGCCGCGGTGAGCAACTTCAGCAGAATATTCTCGACGTCCTCACCCACGTAGCCTGCTTCGGTCAACGCCGTGGCGTCCGCGATGGCGAAGGGCACGTTGAGCATTCGAGCCAGCGTTTGGGCGAGGAAGGTCTTACCGCACCCGGTCGGGCCCAAGAGAAGGACGTTGGACTTCCCCACCTCGACGTCGTCGTCGTGAAGGGGGCCGGCCTGGATGCGCTTGTAGTGGTTGTAGACCGCCACCGCCAAAATCTTCTTTGCGTCGAGCTGCCCGATCACAAATTCGTCGAGGAACGAGGTGACCTCACGTGGCGTCGGCAAATCCTCCAAGACGAACTCGGGACGATCGCCAAATTCATCGGCGATGATGTCATTGCACAGATCGATGCACTCGTCGCAGATGTACACGCTGGGTCCCGCGATGAGTTTCTTGACCTGCTTTTGACCCTTAGCGCAAAAACTGCACTTGATCAGGTCGGTGCTTTCTCCGAACTTCGCCACTTTTTCACCTCCTCTGACACCATCCTACGGGGCCGCACTCGAGATTTCTGGTATCCGCTCACGACTGAAGAATCACCTCACCGCGACACACCCCGACCCTCGTGAAACCAGCGTCGAACTCACGCCGCGACCCACGCCACAAATAGCGGTCCATCAGGTAGTTGGCTCACCGGCGGCCGCGCCAGCGACCTAGGGTCGAGCGAGCAAGACCTCGTCGATCAGACCGTACTGCACCGCCTCATCGGCCCCAATTATGTAGTCGCGGTCGGTGTCCTTCGCGATACGTTCCACGCTCTGACCGGTGTCCGTCGCCAGCATCGCGTTGAGCATGTCCTTCATGCGAAGAATCTCACGCGCCTGGATCTCGATGTCGGAAGCCTGTCCGCCCACGCCACCCCACGGTTGGTGCAGGAGAACACGGGCGTGAGGAAGCGCGAAGCGCTTGCCCTTGGTGCCCGCCGCCAAGAGCACCGCCGCCGCGGACGCGGCCTGACCGAAGCAGAACGTCGACACGTCGGGCTTGATGTACTTCAGGGTGTCGTAGATCGCCAGCAGGCCCGTGATGTCGCCGCCGGGTGAATTGATGTAGAGGTTGATGTCCTTGTCGGGGTCCTCGGACTCCAGGAAGAGCATCTGCGCACAGATCAGATTGGCGATGGTGTCGTCGATCGGTGTACCCAAAAAGATGATGCGCTCGCGCAACAGACGGCTGTAGAGGTCGTAGGCGCGCTCGCCGCGGCTCGACGACTCGACCACGGTGGGGACGAGGTAATTTTGGGCTCGGAAATTATCGGTCACGTCATTACCTTATTCGTCGATTTCATCAGACTGATCCGCCCGCAACAACTCACGGTCGATGACGATACCGAGGTGGTCGACGAACGTCACGTGTTCGTCCAACCACTTGTTCGCCTTCATCTTGGCGACTTCAGACTCGAAGGCCACGACACGACCGGTCTTATACAAGTTGTCGCGCAGCGTGTCCGGTGACAGACTCATCGACTCGGCCGTCTTACTCAACTCCTCGTCGATCTCGGCTGCCGTCGCGGTGAGTGCCTCGGCCCTGACCAGGGCGCGCAGGGCCAGGTCGATCTTCACCGCGCGCTGGGCATCGGTGCGCACCGCGGCCAACAGTTGATCGGGGGTCTGGCCCGTCGCCTGGAGGAACTGCTCGAGGTTCATCTTCTGTTGCGCCAACCGGTGACCCAGGTCGTGCATCCGATCGTTCGCCTCGGCGTCGACAAGGACGCCGGGTACGAATTCGTCACTCACCAAATCCCCGAGCGCCACGAGCATCGCGTCGCGCTGGGACATCTGCGCCTCGACGACCTTCATGCGGCTCATCTGCGACAACACGGCGTCACGCATTTCGTCGACCGTGGGCCACTCCGTGTTCTCCTCGACCCATTCGTCGGTGAGCTCGGGGAGGATCCGTTCCTTCACCTGCTTGAGCTGCATGGTGTACACCACGCTGTTCCCCCCACCGGCGGCCGCCGTGACCACCAACTCCTCACCGGCGCGCAGACCGAGAATGAGCTCGTCGACTTCGGGTGCGATAGAACCCGATCCCACGGTGTACATGAAATCACTCATTTCGAGGGGTTCAGCCTCCGAACCCGGCTGTTCGGCGCGAATGTCCATACTCACCAGGTCACCCGAGACGATGGGCCGATCAACGTCCTCCAACACGGCGTCGGTCTCGCGGAATCGATTGATCTGGGCTTCAATCTCGTCGTCGCTCACCACCGGCGAAGGAATCGTCACCCGTAGCGACTGGTACCCCGTGAGTTCGACCTCGGGCCGCACCTCGACATCGGCCTCAAACACCAGCGTGCCCTCGTCCTCACCCGAGGTGATGGACACGTCGGGTTGGCCGATGGGGTCCACCATCGTCTCGGAGATCGCCCGCGCGTAGAAGTCGGGCAACGACTCGCGAATCGCCTCGGCCCGCAAGACCGCCGGGCCCCCGATATTGGCGATGAGAACCTGCTTGGGCACTTTGCCCTTTCGAAAGCCCTTGACGTTGACCTGCTGGGCCAGACTCTTCGCCGCGGCGTTGAGCGCCTCGTCCATCTCGGCGTCGTCGACTTCGACGACGAGCTTGATTCGATTGTTGTCCAGGGTGGAGGATGTCGCACGCATAAGGGTGCCAGCCTACCGCTACCAGCGTTCCCCCACGCTGCGGCTAGGGCGTCACGTTGAGCGAATCGGCGAATCGCAGGGCCACCTCACGGTCGCCACGAACGTGAGTAGCGGAAGCCCGAAGGAGGGCCTCCGCGTTGATGCGACCGGCCATGGAACGCCAGAAGATCGCCACGGCCGTGGTCATCTCCACTAGGGGCGTGACGTCGGTGGACGCCACGGCGACTCCTCGTCCCTCCCGCACGGTCACTTGGATACTTCGCCCCAGCCGGCCCACCAGGTTGACGCGCAAGACCCCTCCCTCGGGGGCCGCACTGCGCGCGGCCCACACGTAGGGCAGGGCCGCCTCGTAGCGATTGACCACAATCTCCTCGCCCAGACCGTGATCGTCCGTCGGCTCTAACAGAGCGTCGTAGATGTCTTGTAAATGAATCCAGCTGTCGATGACGCGAGTCTCTTGGACATAGTGCATCGGCCGCGGTCCGTCCGGGGTCCACGTCGGGTTCGCCCACTCCTCGTCACCCAGTCGACGCAGTCGCGCGAGCGACAGTCGCGTCGCGTCGCGGAAATCCGTCACCACCTCCCTCGCCGCGAGGTGGCGACGACTGGCCACGAACGCTTCGTTCATCTCGCCCAGGCGATTCCTCACGTAGACGGGCCACGGGCCCGTCACGTCGGGCACCGCAGAGCCATTGAGGAACAGTTCCGTGCCGGTGAGGTGATTGACGACATCGCGAATACTCCACCCGGGACAGGCGCTCAAGGCGTCGAAATCGCGTTCACTGCGGTGCTCGAGGGTTCGCGCCGTTCGCGACCACGTCTCGTCGAGTGCGTCGATAATCCAGTCGTACGCCATAGTTCCTCCCCCCGCTCTCACTGAGACTACGAGCCGATGTGTGAAGATGGGTGCGCGGGAAGTAGCGCAGCTTGGTTAGCGCGCCTGGTTTGGGACCAGGAGGCCGCGGGTTCGAATCCCGCCTTCCCGACCAGATGAGGTCGACCAGTCTCGTCAATGGGGCGGGTCGGCGCGGGACCGAGTGCGCGACTGGGCGTGGGTCCGGTCGCGACGCACGAACGCAAAGGGCGCGCCGTCGGTGCCCCCGGCAGGAGTCGAACCCGCAACCTGACGGGTAGAAACCGTCTGCTCTATCCAGTTGAGCTACAGGGGCTCGCCCCCCATCGTACTCAGCGGCCCCGCCGGTTCCGGTGAGGGGAGCAATCGACTCGGGTGAGGTCCCTGTCGTGCGGTGATCGAGAGTTCGCCCCGCCTCGCGACACCGCGCTGTGCAATACTGGAGAGTCTTGGTGGGCGTAGCTCAGTTGGTTAGAGCGCCAGGTTGTGGTCCTGGAGGCCGCGGGTTCGACCCCCGTCGCTCACCCCAAGGAACACCCGGTCTCATCGCGAGGCCGGGTGTGGTGTTTTTTCCTCCGCGCGCATCGGGACCACTTCGCCGGGCGTATAGACTCGTCTCGCGCCGGTAGCTCAATTGGCAGAGCATTTGACTCTTAATCAACAGGTTCCGGGTTCAAGTCCCGGCCGGCGCACCAGTCTCACAGGCGCACCAGTCTCTGTTCTATCTCCTGTTCAGTCTCCGTTGCGGTTCGGTTGCCATCAGACGAGATTCGTCGGGGGCCATCGGTGCCCCACCTCGGTGCGTACGTGACGCGGCATCGCGAATGGTGGCCGTTATCAGCGGATCGCGCCGCACGGGGTAGTGCGGTCCTGCGCGGACCGTCGTCTCGCGCCGTGTGGTTAGAAAGCACCGACGCGCGTTACTACGATGGGCCGGTGGCTTCAGGCGTGACATCGTGGATCGCGGCTCGGCGCGCCTCCGACACCTTTCGTTCCCTGACCCTGATTGTCGCCGCCGTCATCGTGGCCAACGGCGCCTTCATCTTCTTTGGATACGAATCGGGAGCCATCTGGTGGACCTCCTCCATCGCCGCTCGAGTCTGCGCGTGGTCGTGTGGCATACCGACGGTGGACCCGAACGTCGGCTTCATCACGCAGCCCCTGGGCCACGTGGCCGCCCTCGACCTGCTGCACGGCCACCTTCCCTGGTGGAACTACTTCGAGGGCATGGGCCAACCCCTCGTCGGTGAAATGCAATCCGCGGCCCTCTTGCCACTGGTCATCCTCTTCGTCTTCCCCGCCGGACTGCTGCTGTTCCACCTCGCCCTTCAGATCATCGCGGGGGCCAGCACCTACTTTCTCGTCCGCCGACTCGGGATCGGACCCACGATCGCTACCCTCGCGGGAACCCTCTTCGCGTTAAACGGCACCTTCGCATGGATCGGCAACGCCGCCATCAATCCCGTCGCCTTCCTTCCGCTGTTGATTCTGGGCATCGAAGTAGCCCTCGACCACGGTCGCACCGCGCGGCGCAACGGGTGGGTACTCTTGGCCGTCGCGGTCGCACTCTCGATTGTCGCCGGTTTTCCCGAAATGGCCTACCTCGACGGCCTGCTCGCCGGTGGGTGGGCCGTCACCCGACTCTGCGGCGTCGAACGCACGCGCCGCATTCCCACGGTGGGTCGCCTCGCCCTCGGGGGCGGCGTGGGTCTAGCCCTCGCCCTTCCGGTCCTCACGGCCTTCCTCGACTTCACCCGCAGCGCCGATATCGGGGCGCACGCCGCCCACGGCCTCAGTGTGGCGAGCACTCCCGTGCGTAGTCTGCCCATCTTGCTCGACCCCTACCTCGGGGGGACTCTCTTCGGCGGCCCGACGGCGACCCCCAACAACCTGTTGGGATACGTCACGGCGTCGGTCGCGGTCTTCGCCGTGGTCGGATCCTTCGGTCGACGCCTGCGCCCCCTGCGGTGGTTCCTCGCGGGGTGGGTGGCGGCGGTACTGGCGGGCGTCGTTAACGTCGCGGGACTCCGATTCCTCTGGAACCTGGTACCCGGGATGGGCGCGGTGGCCTTCGCTCGCTATATCTGGCCCACGCTGGAATTCTCGGTCATCATCTTGGCGGTCCTCGGATTGAGCGACGTCGTGGAGTACGCGGCGCACCGGCGCAGCGCGCTCTACGCGACGGTGGGCGTCGCCCTCGTCTGCCTCGTCGGCGTGTTCATCGTGGTGCCCCTCGGCGGACACGTCCGCGGTAGCTACGCCGTGGCGGTGGCCATCCTCATCACCTTGCCGTTCGCGACGCTGGCCGTCGTCGGTTTCGCCCTACGCTTCCTCGAGGGCCGCACTTTCGTCGCACTGGTCACGGCGATGATGGTGGTCGAATCCCTCGCGTTCATCGCGGTGCCCAGTTTCCGCAACCCGGTGGACATTCACCTCGCGCCGACGTCACTCAGTTATCTCCAAGAACACGAAGGCTTGGGGAGATTCCTCTCCCTCGGCGTGCTCAATCCCAATTGGGGGTCGCAGTTCGGTCTCAATGAGATCAACGCGATTGATTTACCTTCGCCGCAGAATTTCGTCGACTACGTTCACGCTCACCTGGCGCCCTCGCTCAACGACCCGCGCACCTTCGTCCTCCCCTTCACCCCGGCGGTCGAGAACGAGGTCGCGGCCCACGTCGCGCAGTACGAGGCGCTCGGGGTGGCGTACCTCCTCGTGAAGCCCCAGTCCCTCACGCCGGCGCTCAGCGCCGTCGTCGGAACGACCCCCGTCGCGAAGGATTACGAGAGCGATCTCTACGCCCTCCCGCATCCCCAGACCTTCTACTCCACGACTCTGGCGACCTGTGACATCACGGCGTCACGGGTCGATCGCGTGGTCGTCGACTGCCCGAGCGCCACCACCCTGACGCGTTTGGAATTGACGATGCCGGGGTGGAGCGCCCGGGTGAACGGTCAACCCGTCCCCATCACCTCGATCGACGGTTTGACCCAGAGTGTCGCCGTCCCCCCGGGTGTCGCGACCGTCACGTTTACGTTCCTTCCGCCGCACGAGAGGTGGGCGATGGCGGTGTTCCTCCTCGCCCTCGTGGGAATTCTGGCGACCCGACGGCCCTGGTCCTGGCGACTCCGCTCCCGGCGACCACGCGCCGGTGACGACCCTGACGGCACGGATCCGTCCGAGATACCGGCGCCCCAGGGCGACGCGCTCATCGACACCGGCCAGGGCGAGGGCGTCGTCGCGAGCACCACGTCGTGGAGCGCTGAACTACATGACCTCGGCGAGGCTGAACAGTAACATCTGCAACGTCTCGATATAGGTGCGGACGTCCTCGTCGGCCTGGTTCAGGCGCTCGGTGCTCATGATGCCCTTGGCGGTGATTACCGCGCGCAGCGCCACCTGCAGGGTACACAGCCACGCCCAGGCCTCGGCGTCGTTCAAAAATTCTTCGCCGAGCGTGGCGACGGCGAGTTCCACGTGCGACGTAATTTCGTGTTGACGGTTCAGAGTAGCCAAGGGGTCGTCGACGTCACGACCGGGGTTAATCGGCGAATTCAAACTCGCGTGCCACTCGTGGTCGGCGTCACTCTCCGCCGCGAGGACGTGACCGAAGGCCTCACGGGCCAGCGCGCGTCCCGCGTCGTTCAGTCGGACCTCGATGCGCCCGTCACGTCGACGAACGAAGAGTCGACTGGCCATCAGCTGTCTTGCTCAATCGTGGCAAGAAGCCCGGCGACCTGGAGTTTCACACAATAGCCCTGCGCCCGCTCGAGGGGGCCCGACCACACGATGGCGCGGCCCTGGTGGTGCACAGTGAGCATCAACTGAGTCGCCTTATTGTTGGGGTAGCCGAAGACCTTGCGGAAAACGACGACGACGACCGACATCGGGGTCACGGGATCGTCCCACACCACCACGTTCCAGGGCCGCTCCGTGAGGGTCGTGGTCTGTGAGGCGACCTGGGTCTCATCCGAGACGCGAAGGGGCTTCACCGAGGGCACGGAGCCATTTTCTCAGACATTGGTGGGGGCACCACCCCGGGGCCGTCCACCACGCCCACGTCCTAGGGCTCGAGACGACGGAGTCGCCACGAACCGGCCCAGTGCTGTCCCGGCTCCAGAACGATGACGTCCTTGCCCGAACGCAGCGCCTCGGGCGGGCACGTCATGGGCTCGACACCGATGGACGTGCGTCGCCGCCCCGGCGGCAACTGGTCACCGGTGTAGACCTGGAGGTAGGGGAAAGTACGGTCAACCTGGAGTTCCACCATCGCCCCGTGACGGTCACGGAGTTGGACGGTCGACAGACCCGTGTCGTCACGCACCAGTTCGGTGTAGGTGACGTTTAGTTCGTGCCCGTTAACGGACTTAGCGACGCTGAAATCGACCGCGTGTCCCGCGACGGGCAAAATCTCCCCCGTCGGCAGTAACCGTTCGTTCGCGGCGACGAACGCGCGAGCGGGTACTTCGAGCTCGGCCCCATCAATCGTCGTCGTCGTCACCGCCAGGTAGGGGTGGAATCCCACGCCCACCGGGATCGGCACGTCGTCGCGGTTGGTCACCGTCGCCGTCACGGTCAGCCCGAGCGACCCGAGATGGTACGCCACGGCGATCTCGCTGGCGAAGGGGTACTCCGGCGATGGGTGCAAGAGGAGTGAGAGCACGCAACGATTTTGATTGACCATCTCGATCTCGAAGGGCCGCCAGCGCACTAGACCGTGGATCGCGGTTGCGGTCGCATGGTCGTCCACCGAGGGAACCGCCGTTCGTCCCGAAAAGCTCCAGGCCTCGGGGGCGAGGCGGTTGGGCCAGGGGTACATGATCTGGCCGTGCGCCCCGTCGGGCAACTCGTCCGCGGCGAAACCTTCGATGACGGGCACCCCGCCCTTGACGAACGTGCGCAGCGTGGCACCCACCTGGGTGATCACCGCACGCTGGTCACCGTGGGCAATCGCGATCTGTTCACCGGAGGGAAGCACGGGGGCCTTTCCTTTTGTTCACTGCTGAGTAACTTACGACAGATAGCGTGACCAGTATGAAAATTCTGTTAACCAATGACGACGGCGTCATGGCCCCGGGAATCGCCGCCCTGGCGCGCGCGGTGTCCACCTGGATCGAGGCCTGTCCCGCGGGAGAGGAGCGTGAGGCGCTCATCGTGGCGCCGGATCGCAACTATTCGGGCATGTCCTCAGCGGTCGGCGACGTCTTCGACTACCCCACCGTGCGCTACGAGCGTCACCACATTGCCGGTGCCGACAACATCGCGACCTACGGCCTCGAGGCGCCCCCCGCCCTCTGCGCGATCCTCGGCGCGCTCGGCTCCTTCGGCCTCAAACCCGACCTCGTCATCTCCGGAATCAACGCCGGGGCCAACGTCGGACGCAGCGTCCTTCATTCGGGGACCGTGGGGGCCGTCCTGTCCGCGGCCCAACTCGGCCTCTCGGGATTGGCGGTGTCGGTGCAGTGGGGCGACGACGTCCACTACGACGTCGCGGCCCGACTCGCCATCGAAGTACTCGACGAACTCTTCCGAGCCCCCTCGCGCACGCTCCTCAACCTCAACGTGCCCAACGTCCGGCGCGAACACTTACTCGGCGTACGACGAGCGCGCATCTCGACCGCCGAGGTGGTGATGGCGGCGGGTCCCGACGCCGGGGGCGAGCCCCTGGCCGACAAGGGCGAGCTACCCCTGCTGCTCGGCGCCGCGTCGCCGAGCATCGGTGACGTGAGCGACGAGGACGCCAACGACGACGGCGCGTTGATCGTGGCGGGCTACGCGACGTTGACGCCCATCGTGGGTCCCCACGAGAACACCGACACGGCACTCGACGACGTGATCCACACCGCGCTGGGCGTCATCTCGCGCCACCTGGCCGGTTAGTCCCCCACGTCGCGTCGTGATTCTTTAATCCGCGACCGCGCCTTCTTCTCCTCGACGCGCCGCGTCTGGGCCGCGCGGGTCGGGCGCGTGGGTCGACGAGGGACGGGGCGCAGCAGTCCGGCGTGCAACTTGTGGGCGAGGGCCGCGAGCGCGGCCTCACGGTTGGCCGTCTGGGAACGAAAGCGCGACGAGCTCGCACGGACCTCGCGACCGACCCGATCCAGGAGCATCTCGCGATCCGCCTCGTTGAGCACCCGCGAGGCGGCGACGTCGAAACTGGCGACGACCTTGGTCAGGGACCGGTTGGCGTGTTGGCCGCCCGGACCCCCCGACGTCGTGACGCGAAGGGTGATCTCCGCGGCGGGGATGACCAGTCGCGCGCGCAGGTGCAGCGAGCCGTCGGCGTTCACCCGCACGACGCCCACCATCACCCCCGCCCGAAACGCACCATGGCCAGTTGACTCGACGCCGCCACCATCTCGCCGGTCTCGTCGAAGAGTTCGCATCGCTCGTCGACCAACCCGTCGGCCACGACGACGCACCACTGGCGCGCGAGCAGCCACTCACTCGCGGGGATACGCCGCACGTACGACGTGAGTTGCAGGGTGGGAACCCACCCCGTTGAACCCAGGGGCAACGTGGCCGGCGGCAAGACGTCCGTGGCGAAGAGCAAGTTCCACGGGTTCCAGGACGCGGCGTCGTCGTTCAACCGCAACCACGCCCGCACTTCGCCGGGGCCGGCGTCACCGTTCCACCACTGAGCACCCGCGGGGTCGACGCGAAGTTCGATCACGTCGTGAATCGTCATCGCCTCGTGCGTCGGCAGTTCGAGGCACTCCTGTGGTGGCGGCATCGTCGGGGCGAGCGACGACTGGTACCGCAGGCGCGACGACTCCGACAAGGTGCCCAGGGTGACGAGGGACTCGGTGGTCACGGCCTGGGCCTGGGACAACGTCACGTGAACGAAGGACGCGCCACGACCCACCCGACGCACCGACGTCTCGACCTGCGCCTCCCCCACCCGCGGGGGTGCCACGAAATGGGTGCTCAGCGCCGTCGCGTGCAGGTGCGACGCGCCCGCGTCACTGGCCGCGGCGAGGGCGGCGCTGGCCATGACGCACTGCAAGTAGCCACCGTTGGGGTAGTCGAACACGGTGAAGCGCTGCGCCAGATGCGCGACGAAGCGGCCGTCGCCCTCGGGCTCCACCGCACCGGCGTCGGACAACGAGACGTGGTCGGGTTCGTCCATCGCACCACCTTAATAAGCCTCGACCGTGCGACACCGGGGGCTCCCGGTAGATTGGGGCCACCGAGGAGGCCCCATGCGCACCATTCCCCACTACATCAACGCCGAAACCGTCTCCGCCCCCGGCGAGTTACCGGTCTACAACCCCGCCACGGGTGAGGTGAGCGCGCGCGTGCCCATTCCCTCCACCCACGACGTCGACACCGCGGTCTCCGTCGCGCGCCACGCGTGGCGGACGTGGAGTGCGTCGAGCCTCTCGCAGCGCACGAACATCCTCTTCGCCTTTCGACACCTCCTCCTCACCCACGCGGAGGAACTCGCGGACATCATCACCGCCGAACACGGCAAGACCTTGGCCGACGCACGCGGCGAGATCGCGCGGGGTCTCGAGAACGTCGAGTACGCCTGTGGCATCAGCGAGCACCTCAAGGGGGGCTTCTCCTCGCAGGTCGCCGAGGGCGTCGACGTCCACTCTTTTCGAGAGCCCCTCGGCGTCGTCGTCGCCATCACACCGTTCAATTTCCCGATCATGGTTCCCCTGTGGATGGCGGCGAACGCCCTGGCCACGGGGAATGTCGTCATCTTGAAGCCCTCGGAGCGCGACCCCTCGGTCTCGGTGCGCGTCGGCGAGCTCCTCAGTGAGGCGGGACTGCCCGCGGGGGTCTTCAACGTCCTCCAGGGCAACGCGGCCACCGTGAACCAACTCCTAGAGCACGACGGGGTCGACGCCGTCAGCTTCGTCGGATCGACGCCCGTCGCACGTCACGTGTACCAGGTCGCCACGGCCCACGGAAAACGCGTCCAAGCCCTCGGTGGTGCGAAGAACCACATGGTGGTCCTCCCCGACGCCGACCTCGACATCGCCGCCGACGCCGCCATCAACGCCGGCTACGGCGCGGCCGGCGAACGCTGCATGGCGATCAGCGTGGTCGTGGCCGTCGGTGACGTCGCCGACGAACTCGTCGCCAAGATCGCCCAGCGCGTGGACCGCCTGCGGGTGGGGCCGGGCAACGACCCGGCCAGTGACTTCGGTCCGGTCATCACCGCCGAACACCGTCAACGGGTCCTGTCCTACGTCAACGCGCCCGATCCCGGGGTCACGGTGGTGCGCGACGGTTCGGCCCGAGCCGAGGGCCCGGGATTCTTCGTCGGGCCCTGTCTCCTCGATGGCGTCACCCCGGGGATGCGCGCCTACGACGACGAGATCTTCGGCCCGGTCCTCGGGGTGACGCGCGTCGCGACGTACGCCGACGCCGTGGCGCTCATCAATGACAACCCCTACGGGAACGGGACGGCCATCTTCACCCGTGACGGCAACGCCGCGCGATTGTTCTCGCGTCAGGTGCACGTCGGGATGATCGGCGTCAACGTGCCCATCCCGGTGCCGGTCTCGAGTTACTCCTTCGGCGGCTGGAAGAACTCGTTGTTCGGTCACAGTCACATCTACGGACCCGAGGGCATCACCTTCTACTCACGCGCGAAGGTCGTGACGACGCGCTGGCCCCTGGCGTCGGAGTCCCAGATCGACCTGGGCTTCCCGCGCACCCGCTAACGCGCAGTCCGACCACGTAGACTCGTTCGCGCGCCGCCCGTCGCTGACGTCTCTGATTCGAGGTCCCATGAGTAAGCAACACAGCAGCGTCCGCGCCTACGGCGTCTTGTTGCACGAGGGACGCGTCGCCCTGGTGCGTTCGTCGAACCCCCAACACCAGCCCCCCCTGTGGTGGCTCCCGGGGGGAGGGATTGACTTCGGTGAGTCGCCCGAGGAGACCCTGATCAGAGAGTTCCGCGAGGAAACGGGGCTGAGTGTCGAACGTCCCGAACTCTTCTCGGTGACCAGCGACGTGCGCAAACGCGACAACGGGGACCGCATCCACACCGTACGCATCATCTACACCGTGCGCTGGGCCAGCGGCGACCTCACCCACGAAGTGCACGGCACGACCGACCACGCCGCGTGGTTCCCGAGCGACGCCCTCGATGCCCTGAACCTCGCCGAGTACGCCCGTGTGGCGATTCAGGGCGCACTCGCGAAGTAGTGCTCCGCCAAGCGGTTCTTGGCGATCTTGCCCGCGGCGTTGCGCGGGAGCGGATCGTTGGTGAAGGCGACGACACTCGGAATCTTGTAGGCCGCGAGGCGCGTCGCCAGGAACGCCGTCAATTCCGCCTCGTCGAGGTGCGCGTCCGGGTGCAGAACGACGACGGCCGCGACCACCTCGCCCAGACGTTCGTCGGGCACGCCGCACACGGCCGCCTCGCGAACCGCGGGGTGTTCGTAGAAGACCGCCTCCACGTCGGCGCAGTAGACGTTCTCCCCTCCGCGAAGGATCATGTCTTGGAGTCGGTCCTCGACGAAGAGGAAGCCCTCCTCGTCGAGGTAGCCCACGTCGCCCGTGCGCAACCACCCGGCGACGAGGGTGGCGTCGGTGGCGTCGGGTTGGCGCCAGTACCCGCGAACGAGGGTCGGCCCCGAGACCCAAATCTCTCCGACCTCGCCGGTGGGCACCGTGCGCCCCCGGTCGTCACGAATCTCGACGTCCATCACCACGGTCGGCGTCTGGCCGGTCGACGCGGGTCGACCCTGATAGTCGTCCCCGTAGTTCTGAGGCCCGTAGGCGTTCGTCTCGGTCATGCCGTAGGCCAGGTTGGGTCGTCCATTGACGAAGGCCGCCTCCACTCGCGCGACCAACGACGGCGCCGCCGGCGCGCCGCCGCCGCCCACCGTGACCAGTGAGGACGTGTCGAACTCCGAGAGCCGGGGGCAATTCAAGAGGTCCCACGACTGCGTGGGCACGCCCACCACGTTGGTCACCCGGTGACGCTCGATCAGGCTGAGCGCCACGGCGGGATCCCAGCGTCGCATGATCACCAACTTGAAGTGCCACGAGAAGCACGACAACATGACGGGCACGCAGCCGGTGACGTGAAACAGCGGCACGATCAAGATGAAGCACGTCGGGTCCCCCGTCGGATGATCACGGGGTCCGCGACGGCGACCCTCGATCACGATACCGGCGGAGAACGCCATCAACGTCTGGCAGATGGCGTCGTGGGTGGACACCGCGCCCTTGGGCCGGCCCGTCGTCCCCGACGTATACAAGATGGTGGCGTCGTCGTCACCCGAGAGTTCGACCCGGGGCATCGCGGCCCCGGGTTCGATGACGTCGGCCCAGTGGTGCACACCCGGCGCCGCGTCGTGCGTCGCGTCGCCGCGCGCCAGGATGATCGGCGTCTGACGTCGGCGGCAGGCGTCGAGGGCCCGTTCGGTGCGTTCCGGGTCCGCCACGAGCACCGCGACGTCCGCGTCATCGAGCGCGAAGGCTAACTCGCTGGCCGTCCACCACGCGTTGAGCGACACCACCACCGCCCCCACGGACACGACCGCGGCGAAGGCCACCACCCATTCGGGCAGATTGCGCATGGCGAGGGCGACCCGATCCCCGCGACGC
>JAKCEC010000084.1 GCA_021841725.1 Actinomycetes bacterium
TCGAAACGCGCCGCGGGCGAGGGCTCGCTCAGCGTCGGCACGGTCCAGGCCGTGCCGTTCCAGAGCCACGTGTCCGCGAGCGGACCGCTGGCGCCGTGGCCGCCGAAGAGCACCACGTCGTGCGTGGCCTCGTCGTAGACCATGCTCGCGCCGTAACGAGGCGCGGGGCCGAACACCGGTTGCTGCGTCCAGGTCGTGCCGTCCCACGTCCAGGTGCCCCCGAGGGCGCCCGTGGCGCTCAGTCCGCCGAAGAGCACCACGTCGTGCGTGGCCTCGTCGTAGACCATGGCGGCCCCGCGTAGCGCCGGCGGACTCACGGGGGGCGAGAGCTGGGTCCAGAACGCTCCGTTCCACGCCCAGGTCTCCGCCAGGGACGTGGTGTTGACGCCGCCGAAGAGCAGCGTCGTATTCGTCGCCGCGTCGTAGACCATGGCGGCGTCGTAGCGCGCCGGCGGACTGCTGGCGGCGGAACCGACCGTCATCCAGTGCGCGGGTGCGGCGACCGAGGCCCCCGCCGAGGAGTGCAGGCCGATGAGCGCCGTCGTACCGAGGGCCAGGAGCGAAAGGGTGGTGACGGCGCGGCGCAGTGGAGAGTGTGCAGGGAACATGATTCCTCCGAACGAACGACGAGTGTGTCGCTTCGTCACCACCTTACGAAGGGTGACGAGCGCGCTTCGCGCCGCCACGGCTGCTTTAAGACCCTTAACAAGGTTGCGTCAGACGATTCTCAAAATTCACGCCCCGCGGGGTCGCCGCGGGCGCGACTAGTGAGAAAAGATGGCCGCGGTGTGGACGTAGGGCAGGATCGCCCACCCGCACGCGACACCGACGACCACGCTGGCCAGCGTGCTCCACGCCCGCAGTGACGAGCCGCGCACGTGGCGTCGAGCCCCGCGCAGGAAGTCGCGCGGGGCCACCGTCAGGGTCT
Source organism: Actinomycetes bacterium (assembly GCA_021841725.1). Lineage (GTDB taxonomy): Bacteria > Actinomycetota > Acidimicrobiia > Acidimicrobiales > RAAP-2 > RAAP-2. The sequence goes on from JAKCEC010000084.1 coordinate 929, forward strand.
CGCGCAGGTGGGCCAGAACGTGCACCGTGGTCACGGCGAACCACAACAGGAACGACGCCTGATGGATCTGCATGAGCGTCGGGTGCAGCGCACGCGGCGCGCCGATGACCAGAGCAACCCCCGAGAACAGCAGCACGAGGGTCAGCGCGACGAGCACCGGACCCAGGAGCCGCAGGAGGGGCAACGGGGGACCCTTGCGCCGATACGAGAAGTTCCCCGCGTAGTACCGCAGCATCCGCCACGTCGTGCTGGCCAACTTCAGCAGAACGGGCGGAATGACGACGACGCCCAAGAAGACGTGCAGTCGGGTCTGCGCGTTCGCGACCGGCACGCTCAACCCCACGAGGAAGAGCAGCACGAGCAGGACGGCCGCCACCAGGGACGTCAGGCGTTCGTTCCCGTCGACCCCGCCCGACGCCAGCGGGGCCCGGGGGACGGGCCGCGGGTGCGGCGCCACCGTCGTGACCTCACGCCGTCTCACGCGTTGGGCGCCACGTAGCCCGAGAGGACGGCCCCACCCGAGCCGGCCGCGTCCGCGTTGTACTCATTGGCCTGGAACTCCACGCGGCTGAACCCGGTGTGATCACCGTCGCCGTTGATGGCGTTCGGACCCTTCGCCCCCGGGGTGTAACTCGTGACGATGGCCACGTGCTGGGCCACCAACGCCCCGGCGTCGAGGCCGTACACCGCGACGTCGCCCGGCTGGGGGACGTAACCCGAACCCACGGGGTGCCAGGTGTGGTGACGCACGCCCCATTCGTAGAAACTCGCGGAGGAGGAGTTCAGGTCGCCGTTGATGAACTGGTAGACGAGCGGGACCCCCGCCAGGCGCCACGCCCACGCCGCGAAGTCGGCGCACCACTGCTCGTCACGATTGGTGTTGGCACAATCCGTCGCGCCGGCGAACCAATAGGCGCTGAACTTATTGCAGTACGTATTGGCCGGAGCGGTCGAGTAGCCCACCTGACTCTGCGCGAGGCTGACGATGCGCGCGCGCGTGGCGGGCGAGGCCGTCGCCCCGGTGAGGTCCGCGCTCACCTGCGACGTCGCGAGCGCCACGGGCGTGGAGCCGCGTTGGGCCACCACGAGGGTGGCCGCCAGCACCACGACGAGGACCGAGGCCCCCGCGACCAGTCGGCGGCGGCGGCGGCGTTGACGACGGATTTCGCGTCGCGGGGTCATCACCGCGGGTCCCCCGTGCGCCACGGGGACGGCCGTCGGGGGGTCGAGGGGCCCGGCACCTCTGCATACATTGTCGCGGCCTCCCCTCCGAACCAACACGAACGGAGGTAGTCAATGTAATCCTCCGGTCACAACCGGATTTAAGGATTCCCTAAGGGCAGACTAAATGCACCCGGTCAACGCGCTCGCATGAGGAAAATGCGACCGATCCCGACGCGAGCGTCGACGCTCACGCGCGGCGCGCGCGCGAGCGTCGACGTGCTCGCCCCCGGGGGTAGCGCGGAATAGGGCGACGTCGCCACGCCGTCCACGACGCCGCCGAGTGCGACCGCCGAACCCGCGCCCACCGAGGTCGTCATGTCCACTACCGCGTCCTCGGGCACCACGATTCGCACGTTGCCCACCGCCACACTGACCGCGATGCGATAGCCCGTCGTCGGGAATCGAACGGTGCTCAAGTCCAGCGTGCCCGCGCCGAACTCGACGCGGTAGACGTGGCGCACGTCCGTGAGCGACGTCGGTTGCCACACGTGATTACCGTTCCCACCGCTCAACGCGACGCCCGTCGAGGCCACGAACCCCACGACCCCTCCCACCACCACGATGATCACACTCGCGAGGGCGAGGACGGCGAGGGCGGCGATGCGGCGCAGGGTGAGTCGCCGCGCCGGGGTCCGGAGCGCGACCACCGAGAGAACGACCAAGAACACCACCCAGACCGCGGCCACGCTGGGCGCCACCGCGTGCAGCGGACTACTCACGGAGAGCGCGACGATCACCAGGACCACCAACGCGATGGTGACCACGACCCCCAGTCGGCGCGACGTCGAACGCGGCGCACGTTCGCGCGCGCGCGGATCGGCGTCGTCGAGGGGCGCGGACGGCAACAGCGCCCACAGGACGAGGTACGCGGCGACTCCCAGGCCCCACAGGAAGGTCAGGGCGATGAAGACGGCCCGCACGAGGTACTCATTGACCTCGAATCGGTCAGCGATACCACCCGCCACGCCCGCCACCACGCGGCGTGCGCCCCGTCGTGGGAATCGCGCGGCCGGGGTGTTCGGGCCGGGCCCGTCGACGGGCCCATCGTGCTCAGTGCGGGGTATCTCGGTCACGGGGCCAACCTACGGGACAGCGCCCCGGCGCACCATCGGGGGAAACCCTGGTGTCGTCGTCGGGGGTCAGGGTTTCCCCCCGGCGACGCGCGGCGTCCCTCGTGCGAGACTACGGAGAGTTTCCAGAAGGGTCCGCACCGATGACGACTCCACTCCTCTCTCCCTCGCCGCGGCTGGGCGTCGCCCAACGCCCCCTGACGCGATCGACCACGAGCGCCCTCCTCGGCGGGGTCTGCGCCGGCCTCGCGGTGCGACTGGGCGTGCGCGAGCGAAGTGTTCGAGTCCTGGCCGTCGTCGCCAGTCTGTTCTACGGCCTGGGGATCCTGCTCTACGTCACCGCGTGGGTGTTCGTCCCGCGCTGGGGGGAGGAGCAGAGCATCGCCCAGCGACTCACGCGCTCGCGCACGCACGCCAACCACGTCGTCGGAGGGTTCTTGGCCGCGCTCATCCTCCTGCTCTTCTTGGGCGACTTCGCTCGTCACGGGACGGGCACCCTCCTGTGGCCCACCCTGCTAGGCGGCGCGGCCCTCGTCGCCGTGGGGACCGGTGCCTCCCGGGAGGAGAAGGAGCACTTAAACGACGTGGTGAGCGCCGCTCCCATCGTCGGCGCGGCGTCGGCGCGCGGTTGGCGCGCGTTCACGCTTCGCGTGGTGCCGGGCATCGTCTTGGCGGTCATCGGACTGCGCGTCCTCTCACGAATCGGTGGGATCTGGGGCGCGGCGGTGCCCGCGATCATCGGCGCGGGCGTGCTCGCCCTGGGGGTTGCCGTCTTGCTCGCCCCCTGGTGGTTGGACAACGTCCGCGACCTCTCGCGCGAGCGGCGCGAACGGGTCCACGCCGAGGAGCGCGCCAAGATCGCGGCCCACGTCCACGACTCCGTGCTGCAGACGCTCACCCTCATCGAGAAGTCGGCCGACCACCCCCACGACGTCGTGCGACTGGCGCGCGCGCAGGAGCGTGAGCTGCGCCAGTGGCTCTTCGTGCCCGAGAGCGCCCGCCAACGCGAAGAGTCCGACAACACCTTCGCGCGGCAACTGCGACGCGTGCAGGGCGCCGTCGAAGACGACTACGGCGTCCTCGTGGAGCTGGTGGTCGTCGGTGACTGTTCGGGCGACGCGGGGGTCGCGACCCTCTGCGCCGCCACCCGCGAAGCGGTCGTCAACGCCGCGAAGTGGGCCAGCGTCGCACGCGTCTCGGTGTACGCCGAGGTCGAGCCCGCCACCCTCTCGGTCTACGTCCGCGACACCGGGGTGGGCTTCGATCCCTCGCTGGTCGGAGCGGACCGGCGCGGCATCAGCCAGTCCATCACGGGTCGCCTGCGCGACGCCGGGGGCGAGGCCGTGATCCACTCCGCCCCCGGCGCCGGCACCGAGGTGCGCCTCACGATGCCCCGGGGCTCGACGACGTCCTCGGACCCCTCGCCGCGATGAGCCGACCGCGCGTCTTCCTGGTCGACGATCACGAACTCATCCGTTCCGGGATTCGCGCCGAGATCGCGGATCACGTCGACCTCGTCGGTGACGCCGACGAGGTCGACGTGGCGGTGCAGATGATCCTCGAACGCCAGCCCGACGTGGTCCTCCTCGACGTGCACATGCCGGGCGGTGGTGGACTCGAGGTACTGCGTCGCGTCACCCCCGCGTGTCCGCAGGTCCGGTTCCTCGCCCTCTCGGTGTCCGACGCGGCCAGCGACGTCATCGGCGTGATCCGCGCGGGCGCCCGGGGGTACGTGACCAAGAACATCCTCGGCCCCGACCTCCTCGACGCCATCGTACGGGTGCACGAGGGCGACGCGGTGTTCTCGCCGCGTTTGGCGGGCTTCGTCCTGGACGCCTTCGGGACCGGGACCGCCCTGCCCCCGGGCTTCGGCGTCGATCACGAACTCGACCAACTGACCCCGCGCGAACGCCAGGTCCTGCGGCTCATCGCCCGGGGCTACATCTACCGCGACGTCGCGCACGAACTCTCCCTCTCGGTGAAGACGGTGGAGAGCCACGTGTCCTCGGTACTGCGAAAGCTCCAGCTCTCGAATCGTCACCAGTTGTCGAATTGGGCCAGCGAGCGACACCTCCTCTGACGACGGGTCCTCGGGCGACGCCGGTCTCGGCGCGGGCGCGAACCCCTCACCCGGTACGCTGGAGCACTCGGGCCGGCACGCCCCCGTGGCGTGGCGCGCCCTCGATTCACGCTGGTCACCCCGACGCGCCGTGGCGGCGTCGCCGGAGTGGGTTTCACCTTTACCTGCACCGCCCCAACGTTCCGAGGACCACTCTTGACCGCATCGCTCGAGCGCGCGAATTACAAAGTCACCTTCGGGGTGCTGGTCCTGGGCGTGTCGGCGTACGCGTTGTTGCAGTCGCTCGTGATCCCCGCGCTCACCACCATCCAGAGCACCATGCACACCACGCAGAACACCGTGACGTGGGTGGTGACCGCGTACCTGTTGTCCGCCTCGATCTTCACGCCGGTCATGGGACGCGTGGGCGACATCCTGGGCAAGGAGCACGTGATGGTGGCCGCGCTGCTGGCGTTATCGGCGGGGTCGGTCGTCGCCGGACTGGCCACCAACGTGACGGTCCTCATCGTGGGGCGCGCGGTCCAGGGAATCGGCGGCGGGGTGATCCCCCTCGCCTTCGGCATCATCCGCGACGAATTCCCGCGCGAGAAGCTCGCCGGGGCCATCGGCACCATCGCGGCGATGACGGCGGTGGGCGGCGGCGTGGGTCTCGTCGTCGCCGGTCCGATTCTGGAGAAGCTCGGGCTGCACTGGCTCTTCTGGATCCCCTTCGTCATGACCACCATCGCGGCGGTCCTGACCTATCTCCTGGTACCCGAGTCCCCCGAACGATCGCCGGGGCGCATCTCCTACTCG
>JAKCEC010000085.1 GCA_021841725.1 Actinomycetes bacterium
CACCCACGCGCTCGATCGCCTCCTGCGCGAGCCCCGCTCGCACCTCGCGGGCCCGTACTACCCCGTCGTCGATTCGCGCCAGATCCCGGGACCGCTCCAACTACCGCGCCCGCCCCTGTACGTCAGTGCACTCGGACCCCGGTCCCTCGCCCTGTGCGCGTCGCTGGCCGACGGGTGGGTGAGTACCGGCAGCCCCGATCCCGACGTGACCTCCACCTACGACGCCGTGAAACTCCAGGTCGCGACGCTAAATTCTGAACTCGCACGCCACGGGCGCGACCCCTCGTCGCTGCATCGGGTGTTCTTGGACTTCGCCGATGACGAGACGCCGATGGCCTCGTACGCGTCCTTCGTCGAGTGGGCGCAGCGCTACCGCGCCCTCGGCTTCGACGAGGTGGTCGTGCACTGGCCCGAACCCGACTCGCCCTTCGACTACGACGAGCGACTCTTCGAACGCGTCGCCACCGAGGGCGCGGCGAGCCTCGCGGCCTGGTAATTCAGTCCGAACCCAGGAGGTGCATCACCTGGGCCGCGCGCGAGAGTTCGTCGCGCGCGCGCGGGTGCGCGGCGTGATCGATCAGCGAACGCGCCTGCGACTGCTGAGAGAAACCGAAGATCGGCGCGACGCCCTGTTCGGTGACGATGGCCGAATGCTGGAAGGAGCAGACGGGGTCGTGCAGGAGCGGCACGATGTTCGACGAACCCGTCTTGTCGTGCCAACTACGCAGGGCGAGGACCGCTTGACCGCCGCGCGAGTGTAGGGCGCCCGAGACGAAGTCGGGCTGGCCCCCGAACCCCGAGTAGATCCGTCCCCGCACGAAGCTGGCGTTGGACTGCGCGTAGAGGTCCACCTGGAGTGCCGTGTTGATGGAGAGCATGCCCGGTTGTTCGGCGATCCGGGCCGGGTTGTTGGCCACTTCGGTACGACGCATGACCAGACGGGGGTTCTCGTGGGCCCACTCGTAGAGTTCGGCGCTACCGAAGAGGAAGGTGCTGGTCATCACGCGATTGACGTCGATGGCGCCCGCCCGGTCGAGTTTCATGATGCCGTCGCTCACCATCTCGGACCACACGCCCAGGTGACGGCGGTGGTGCATCCGGTCGAGTGCCGCGTCGGGCAATTGGCCGATCCCTAGTTGCAGGGTGGATCCGTCGTTCGAGAGGGAGGCGACGTTCTCGCCGATGACGAGTGACGCCTCGTCCAAGGGCCGATCGTCGGGGGAGGGGAGGGCCCGCTCACCCTCGACCGCCAGGTCGATGTCGTCCACGACGATCTCGGCGTCGCCGAAGGTGTAGGGCATCTGGCGATTGAGTAGCGCGATCACCAGACCGCCCCGACGACGCACCTCCTCGATGGCGGCGGGCAGGATGTTGGTCTCGATGCCGAGGGACACCTTGCCGTTGCGCGGCGTCGAGGTCTGCACCATGACGACGTCGGGCGGGCGGCTCGAGGCGAAGAGTCGTGGCACCAGGGACAGGCGCATGGGCAGGTACTTCAGGTCCTCGTCGGAGCGGACCCCGGCGCCGACGAAGGGCGTCTCGGTGATGATGCCCTCGCGTCGGGGCCAGCCCTCTTGGGGATTCAGGATGAAGTAGCGAAAGACCGGGATCGTCGCCGCGGCGACGTCGACCAGTTCCCACGGGATGGCGTAATTACCCGAGACGACGATGCGCGGTTCTTGGGGGGCGAGGGCCTCGAGGCGCTGCGCAATCACCATTGTCGACACCACGTCCATTTCGCCACCTTCCTCGTGGTTCCAGTGTCGCAGGCGCGCGGTCCCCCGCGAGGGGAAAATGATGGAAATGGGTACTTCGACCCCCTCGTGAGAGGGGGCATCTGACGCCAGGAATCAGCTCGAGGTCGCCTGCGCGGCCTGCTCCTGGGCCACCTGTCGATGGATCTCCTGCATGTCGAGCGCCGAAGCCTTCTCCACCAGGTCCACCAGCGCCGATTCGGGTAGGGCGCCCGCCTGACTGAAGATGACCACTTGCTCGCGGATGATCATCAGCGTGGGGATCGACATGATGTTGAAGGAGGCGGCGAGCGCCTGCTGCGCTTCGGTGTCCACCTTGGCGAAGACCGCGTCGGGGTAGAGGCCCGACACCTTCTCGTACGTCGGGGCGAAGCTACGACACGGTCCACACCACGCCGCCCAGAAATCAATCAAGACGAGGTCGTTCGTCGAGACGACCTCCTCGAAGTTTTCGGTGGTGAGTTCTGTTGTCGCCATGTCGGCCTCCTCGCTGATCGTCCCAGCGTATCGGGAACGTCTAAGACAGTATACCCGTGGGGGTATGGGTCGTGACCTCGCGTGTCGCGGGCGCCCCCGCGGCGACCCGCGCCGGGTCCAACCACTCGATGACGTCGCGCGCGTGGTAGTCCTCACGGTCCCCGAGTAGCGCAGTGACGTCTTCGATACGGTCCCCGCTGGTGACGAGCGCGGGCTCGACGTAACCGTCGGCGCGCACCTGGGCCAGACCGGCGGTGGCCATGAGTCCGTTGCACAGACACGTGGTCGACACGGTCGCCTCCACCGAACCACCCTTGCGGAGGTAGACGTTGGTCGGTTCGGCGGCGCACCGGTAGGCGGTGTGGCCCCGGTCGTCCAGGTAGGCCTCGCGCAGGTATCCCAGGTCGCACTTACGCGGACGCGCCGCGTAGACGTCGTCGTCGCCGATGGTCCCGACCTCGTTAACGACCTTGAAGGGGTAGCCGGTGGACGAGGCGGTCACCGACGTCGACACCGTGAGGCAGTGGCGTTGGAGGTCGCGCAGGATCCGGTGGCGCAGGTCACTCTCCATGCCCGACTCCTCGCAGTAGGCGAACATCGTGCCCACCTGCACCCCGTTCGCCCCGAGGGCCAGCGCGTCCACGACGTCGGCGGCCGACGTCACGCCACCCCCGATCCAGTAGGGCACCCCGAGGGCGTTGATGACCGAGAAATCGACCTCGTCGCGCGGCCCGTAGATCGGGGAGCCCTGGTCGTCCAGCGCGTAGGCGCCGCGGGGCGGGGCGTTGTGGCCACCCGCGCTCGGTCGCTCCACCACGAAGCCGTCCACCGGGCCGTTGCTGCGCTTGAACAGGGCGGTGGCCAACACGTGCGAGGAGACGATGCCGATGAAGCGGGGACGACGCAGGGTGGCGTCGGCCACGTAGGGGGTGGGGTCGAAGGTGAGCGACGAGGCGGGGTGGTCGCTGTCGGCGCCGGTGACGGAGAAGGGGAGGGTGCTCGGACGACCCTGGGTGATGTCCTCGAGTACGCCGGGAATGTGGGTCGGGACCCCCGCACCCATCATCACGTAGTCGACGCCCGCCAGGATGGCGCCGCACAGCGACGCCGCCGTGGGGATCTGCACCTTGGTGAGGAGGTTGATCCCGACGAGACCGCCGTGGCCGAGTTTGGCCAGGGCGACCTCGACGAAGGTCGCCAGGACCACGAGGTCGAATCCGCGGCGCGGACTGTGGGCGTGCAACATGGCGACGCTCTTGTAGGGCGCGCCGGCGCGCCGGCGCACGTGGGCGAATCGATGCAGGGCGTCCTCGACGATGGCGGGAACCGGGAAGCGATCGAGCACGCCGCGCAGTTCATCGTCCACGCCGTGGTCCTGCAGTCGCCGGGCGAAGACGGCGTCGATGGCCGTGCCCGAGACCACGCCGAGCTGACCGAGGCCGGCGACGGCGCGCGCGAGTCGCCAGTTCGAAATGGCGATGCCCATGCCGCCCTGGATCAACCACGGCGACGCGATTGTTGGGGAGGGAGTCGCGTTCATGCACTGCCCCTTCGTGCCTTCGAGACGAACGTCTCCGTACGGCGTCACCCCAGTCTACGTCGCGAGTCCGGCGTCTTCGAGGGCCCCCGCATCGGTGACGACGGGCGAGTAGCGCACGCGACGTCATCAGGGCCGTGGCGGGCGATAGCATCGCCCCAGACCGAGGGAGGAGCGCCATGGCGGCCAGCGTCGACGTCTTAACAATCGGCTACGCGCACGAGCGCGTGGCCTCGAGCGTAGTCCTGGTGCGCGAGAACGATGTGGTGATCGTCGTCGACCCCGGCATGGTGGCGAGTCGCGCCGCGATCCTGGACCCCCTGCACGCGCTGGGCGTCCACCAAGACGACGTGACCGACGTGATCTTCTCGCACCACCACCCCGATCACACCCTCAACGCCGCCCTCTTCGGGCACGCGCGCGTCCACGACGTGTGGGCGACGTACTTCAACGACCACTGGGGCGAGCGCACCGACGTCATCGACGGTGCGCCGTCAGTGACGATTTGGGACACCCCGGGGCACACCCCTCAGGACATCTCGACCCTCGTGCGCACCGCGGCCGGCTTGGTCGTCTGCACGCACCTGTGGTGGTCGCTCGCGGGGCCCGAGGTCGACCCGCGCGCGAGTGACCAGGCGATGCTCGAATCCTCTCGCGCACGGGTGCTGGCCCTGGACCCCGTCACCATCATCCCCGGACACGGCGCCCCCTTCTCGCCCGCCGACCTGGCGCGCTGAGTCCGACGTGAATCCCTGATGACGCCGCGCTGGGTGGAAAGGATCATCGTGAGTCGCTCGCTCATGTGGGTCATCTTCGCGGCGTACTTCGCCCTCTTCCTCGGCGTCGACGCCCTCTCGAGGATCGGGGGTGACGTCGTCCTCGTCGCCGGGGTCGTGGGCCTGGGCGCCGCATTCTTGTGGTCACGCCCGAAGTCGGGGCGGGGGTCGATCTCCACCCACTGTGAGAAGTGTGGTGCGACGTTACAGGGGGTGGCGGGCCTGCCGCGCGCGACGTGTCGCGAGTGCGCGCACCGTCAATCCTGGGCCCCCAAACGCTAGCCTCGGGTCCCGGGTTCGCGCAGGAGGCGAGGGCTAGCTGGGGAGTTTGGTCGCCGCGATGGGTAGCACCGGACTGGGTTTGGTGATGTGGAAATTCGTACCCCAGTTGGTGTAGGTGATGACGAAGTTCTCGCGCTGACCCTGAACCACGTCGGAGGCCACCATCTCGACGGGCACGTGCGGTGCCGCCACCGACACGTAGACCGTCTCGGTCCCCGAGGCCAGTCCCAAGTGAATGTTCGCCTTGCCCGACACGCCGACGACGAGTCGATGGTCGACACTCGAGGGCGCGGACGTTTTGAGGGCCCCGGCCGGGGCGATCTCGGTCAACATCGAGGGCAACAAGATGTAGGTGTTGAAGCGCGCGAAGTTGGAATCGGTCTTGGGGATCGAGATCCAACGGTTCACCGCCGGCGGGTCGTCCACCCCGAACTGCTCGCGCATGGCCGACGCGTTCTCCTTGACGTAGACCATTCCGTTGACGACGCGCACGACGGTCCAGGCGTCACCGATGATCAGGGTCTGTTGACCCGTCGTCAGCGCCGAATTGGTGACCGAAGAGTACGCCTGCCCGGAGATCTTCGTGGACGTGGCCGAGGTACAGCTGGACGACGCCAGCGCCGCGGCCAGCGCCGCGGTCATGATCTGGTGGCCCGACTCGGCGGCGAAGGCGACCGGCGTGGCCGCCCCCGCCCGCGACACGGGTCCCCACCCGAACGTCACGCTGAGCGTCGCCAGGAGTATCGTCGCGACCCGCGTGCGGGCGGCGCGCGTGGCACGGCGGCGGCGGATCGGCAGAGGAGGGGGCACGGTCACGTCCTAGGGCAGGTCCGTCGCGGACAGTGGCGTGACGCCCGTGGGCGCGGAGAGTGAGAAGTGGTGCCCCCACTGCGAGAACGTCACGCTGAGTGACGTGGGCACGCCCTGGACCCGCCCACCCGCCAGGAGTTCTACGGGGAGGAAGGGAGCGCGCGCGGCCACGTAGAGGGTTTCGACGCCCCTGGTTAAGCCCAGTCGGGCGTTGGCGCTGCCCGAGACAGCGATGACCGCGACGCCGCGCACGGTTCCCACGGGACTGCGCCGCAGGGTGCCCGTTGGGCGGACCTGGGCGATCATCGACGAGAAGAGCATGCCCGACGAGAGGGACACCGCGACGGCATCGTGGGCGGGGAGCAGCAGCCACTTGTTGGCCCACTGGGGCGCGGACCGGCCGAATTGGGCCGCGAGCAGCGTGGCGCTCTCGCGCACGTAGAGCCGTCCCCGTAGTAG
>JAKCEC010000086.1 GCA_021841725.1 Actinomycetes bacterium
CTACACCGTGGTGGCCGGCCAGAAGGTCGACGTGCAACTGCGCTACGCCACGCTGGCCGCGGGGACCCAGGCGTGTCCGAGTGTCCAGCGCGCCGCGGTGCAGTTCGTGCGCGGCGACACCCCGGTGAGCGTGGACTTCACTTTCCCGATCACGCCCTGTGGCAACGCCATCGCGGTGAGCGGCTTCTACGCCGCGTGAGTCGCGTGAGCGCTCGACAAGGACGCGTGAGCACGGTCACCCTACGCGGACACCCGACCTGGGCCCGGGTACCCGCGCGCGGTCGTCCCGCGGTGATCCTGCTGCACGGCGGGATGAGTTCGAGCCGCTCCCTCCTGCGTACGATCGGTCCGGGCTTGGGTGCGGCGTTTCACGTCGGCGCCTTCGACCGGCGCGGCCACGGTCGCACGGCCGATACCGCCGCCCCCTTCACGTACGAGGACATGGCCGAGGAGACGATCGCCTTCCTCGAATTCCTGGACCGGCGCGTGCACCTCGTGGGACACAGTGACGGCGCGAACGTCGCGTTGCTGGTGGCGAAGAGCCGGCCCGACCTGCTCAAGCGCATCGTGGTGGTGGGGGCCAACTTCCACTACGCGGGCCTGATGCCCTTCCCCCTGCTCACCCCCGAGGACCCGGGCTTCGCGCCGTGGGCGGCGAAGTACGCCGCCCTCTCGCCCGACGGCATCGAACACGCCGCGACGGTGCTCGCCAAGACCAATGAGATGTTCCGCACCGGTCCCACCCTGACGCCGGCGGACCTGCGCGCCATCGCCACGCCCACGCTGGTCATGGCCGGCGACGACGACGTCGCCACGCTGGCGCACACCGCGACGCTCTACGAGTCCCTGGGGGAGGCCCAACTGGCCGTCGTGGCGGGCACCTCGCACGCCCTGTTAAAGGAGCGCACGAGCGAGTGCGTGGCCATCATCGACCGGTTCTTGCGCCAACGCCTGCCGGTGCGCACCCGCTCACCCCTGCGTCGCGCCGTGGCGGGGCACTTCCCGGGCGACTGACCCGCGCGGGCCATGCGGGTGGGCGCGCCAGGGGGGGCCTAGACTGGCCCGTATGTCTGAGTGGCTGACTCGACGGCTCGTCACGACGCGCCAGTGGTGGACATCGTTGAGCGCCCTCACCTCCGACGCCGTCCTCTACGCCGGCGCGGCCCTCTTCTCACTCGGCCTGGGCATGTACTCGAGCGCCAACGCGCAGTGGCACTGGGGGTTCTTGACCGTCGGCCCCTACGCGCTCGCCGCGGTGTTGGCGCTGGCCGGCGCGCGCGCCGCGACGCGCTACGAGACCCGCGTGCGCGTGGTCCTCTTGTCCCTGGTGGTCCTCGGCGCGGTGGTGGTGCCCCTCGCGATGGAGGTGCACTGGCGCACCGAGCAGCCCACGCGCGGGTTCACCCAACCCGAGGTGCCGGTGATCGAACGCGCCGCCAGCGACATCGTGAAGTACGGCACGCCCTACGAGTCCTACTGGCGTAACGGTCACCTGGTCAATCCGGTGCCCCACCTGCCCTCCTACGAGTCCTTCTTCCCCTACTTCCCGCTGATGAGTGTCTTCGGCCTGCCCCACGCCGAGGCCAAGACCGCCTCACCGCTCTCGGACGCGCGCGTGGTGATGACGATGATGACCCTGCTCACCGGGGGAGCGGCGATCTTCTTGTTGCGCGCCTCGCGGCGTCAGAAGATCCGCGTGGCCCAGTTCCTGGTGGCGCTGCCCACCGGGGCGTTATTCCTGGCGACCGGCGGCGACGACATGCCGATCCTCGCGCTGTCGCTCCTGGGCGTCGTGGCCCTGCAACGGCGCTCGCACCACGTGGCGGGCGTGGCCCTGGGTCTGGCCGCGGCGATGAAGTTGACGGCGTGGCCGGTCGCGCTGGGGGCGCTGTTGGTGGCGCGTGAGCGCGACGGCCGCTGGGCGTGGCGGCGCGTGGCGGCGTGGATGCTCGGTATCGTGGCGGTGACCGTGGTGCCCTTCGCCCTGTCGTCGCCCTTCGCCTTCTTGTCCAACGTGGTGGCGTTTCCGCTGGGTCTCGCCCACGTCGCCTCGCCGGCGGCGAGCCCGTTGCCGGGCCACCTGCTGACCGACCTCTGGGCGCCCGCGGGCCACCTGCTCACGCCCCTGACGCTGCTCGGGGGCGGCTACTTCGCCACCCGCTACACCCGTCGGCACTGGCCCCTGTCGCTGTCGCGACTCCTGGGGATGATGGCCGTTTTCTCCCTGGCGCTGATCTCGGTCGCTTCGGCCACGCGGGTGGGCTACGTCATCTACCCGCTCAACTTCGCCGTGTGGTCGCTGGTGTGCGCCGAGGCGCCCGCGCCGGCGCGCGAGCTGGCCGGCGCCCTCTAGACCTAGATCGCCGCGGAGTTCTGGTAGATCCGGAACGTCCAGTCGGTGGCGTTCGCGTTCGAGGGGCCCGGGTCGACGGTGACCCCGATGATCCAATAGAAGGTGTCGCTGCCGGCCTTTTGAAAGAGGTACTGCGGCGCGCCGTTGGCGGCGCCGCTCGAGAACAGGTTCCAGCCGCGCGCCTCGAGTTGGGTCTTGTAGAAGCCCAGGAGGCCCGAGGCGCTCGTCGCGCTGACGAGCGGGCGGTAACAGTCGTAGTCGCCGGCTCCGGAATTGGGCAGCGCGAAGGGCCCGCGGGCCCGCGTGCCCAGGGGCACCACGATACCGGGGGCGATGTTGGCCGGGATCGATCCCGGGGGCTGACAGTCGGCCAGGAGGGTGCTCGCGTGGTCCACGCCCAGACCGCCCACGATCACCGGAATCGTCGTGGTAGCCGTCACGCCCTGGTCGGCGACGAGGTTGATGAACATGAACACGACCAGCATCACGACCGCCACCCCGAGCACGGCCGCCGCCGGCAGGATGCTGGTGGTAGTGGTGAGGGGGGGAGCGATCTTGGTGGTCTTCACCGACCCCAGCCTAAATGGTCGAGGGGGCCGCGTCCGGCGCCGAGGCGCCACGAGGCCGCGCCCGTGAGGGCCGCGTGCACGAAGTCCTTCGCCGCGCGCGTCGCCGCGGGGACGTCGCGCCCGTGGGCGAGTCCCGCGCACAGCGCCGCCGAGAGGCTGCAACCGGTGCCGTGGTCGTTCTCGGTGTCGACGCGCACCGCCTCGAGCACCACGACCCCCTCGGCGCTCGTCAAGACGTCCGCGACGGGGGCGTCGCGCCCCCCCCGGGCGAGGTGACCACCCTTGACCAGGACGTAGCGCGGTCCGAGGGTCAGCAGTTCGGCGCCGAGTCGGCGCATGTCCTCGACGCTCGAGATGTCGCGCACGTCCACGCCGCACAGGGCGGCGGCCTCGCGCAGGTTGGGCGTGACGACGCTCGCCAGTGGGAAGAGGGCCTCGCGATAGGCCCGCACCCCCCCGTCGCGCATGAGGACGTGCTGGGTGGTCGAGACCAGGACGGGGTCGACGACCAAATTGGCCAACAGCCCCTCGCGCGCCAGGTCGGCCACGGCCTCGACGACGTCGGCGTCGCCCAGCATGCCGGTCTTGACCGCCACCACGGCGAAGTCGTCGGTGACCGCGCGGACCTGGGCGCGCACCAGGTCGGCGGGTACGACCATGACGTCGCGCACGCCGAGGGTGTTCTGGGCGGTCACCGCCGTGAGGGCCGTGGTCGCGTGGACCGCGAAGGCCGCGAAGGTGCGCAGGTCGGCCTGGACGCCCGCGCCACCCCCCGAATCGGAGCCCGCGATGCTCAAGACGGTGGGGGGTTGCACGGGTTCCACCCTAGGCGTCGCGGCCGACTCGCTACGCTAGGGAGAGTGTCTGCACCCTGGAGCGTCGGCTCACTCACGTCCACGTCACGACTCGTCATGGGCACCGGCGGCTTCCGCTCGCTCGACGTGCTGGGCGCCACGCTGCGCGCGTCGGGGTCCTCACTGGCCACCGTCGCCCTGCGTCGGGTGGACCCCAGTGTCGAGGGTTCGATCTACGACCTGTTGACGTCGCTGGACTTTCAGCTTCTGCCCAACACGGCGGGGTGCTACAGCGGCGCCGAGGCGATCAAGGTGGCCGAACTGGCCCGCGAGGCCTTCGCCACCGACGCCGTGAAGCTCGAGGTGATCGGCGACGACGTGACGCTGCTCCCCGACACCACCGAGACCCTGCGCGCCGCGACCGAACTGGTCAGTCGGGGTTTCGAGGTGTGGGCCTACACCTCGGACGACCTCATCGTGGCCCAGCGCCTCGAACAGGTCGGGTGCGTGGCCGTGATGCCCCTGGGATCGCCCATCGGTTCGGGGCTGGGGATCCGCAACCCCCACGCGATCGGCCTGATCGCGGAGCGACTCAGCGTGCCGGTGCTGCTCGACGCGGGCATCGGCACGGCCTCGGACGCCGCCCTGGCGATGGAGCTGGGTTGCGCGGGGGTCCTCGCCGCCTCGGCGATCAACCGGGCCCTGGACCCGGTGATGATGGCCGAGGCCATCCGCGACGGGGTCCGCGCGGGCTACGCGGCGCGCCACGCCGGACGCATCCCGCCGCGCGTGCACGCCGAAGCCTCCTCACCCGCGCTCGGTCGACCAGATTTATTTGCCGAGTCGACGGGCCCGTAACTACACTGATGTAGTACCTCGGGGCGCGGCTCCGGTGGGGAGGCGCTCATGGGTGATGTCACGGTGATGGGGTTCAGCGGCCCGACGGTGTGCCGACTGACGGGTGTCACCTACCGCCAGCTCGACTACTGGGCCCGCACCGACCTGGTGACGCCCTCGATCACCCCGGCGCAGGGCAGCGGGTCCAAGCGCACCTACTCCTACCGCGACGTGCTCGAGGTGAAGGTCATCAAGTCGTTGCTCGACTCGGGCGTGTCCTTGGCGCGCGCGCGACAGGCGGTGGACTGCCTGCGCGACTCCCTGGGCGCGGACCTCTCGTCCTCGAGCCTGGTGCTGAGCGACAACGGTTCGGTCCTGGCGGACTACGACGGGCTGGTGGACCTGCTGCGCGGGGGCCAGGGCGTCTTTAACGTGGTATCGATGGCGAACGTGGTCGCCGAGCTTACGACCATGCTGGCCGACATCGACGACCGGTCGGAGAAGGTGACCCGTTCGGCGTGAGTCCGCTCCTCGACGACGGGTCCGGTCGTCACCCCAGTTTGTCCCCGCCGCCGAGTGAGCGCTTCGCCAACCTCTCCGAGGAGATCTTCGCGCGCCTCCTCAGCCTCTACGACGTCGCGTGGGTGTACGAACCCGTCGAGTTCCCCCTCGCCTGGGACGAACACGGCAGTCCCACCCGCGGGTTCCGCCCCGACTTCTACTTGCCCGACTCACGGACCTTCATCGAGTTGACCGTCCTCGAACAGCGCCTGGTCACCAGGAAGAACCGCAAGGTGCGCGAATTCCGCGCCCTCTACCCCGAGGTCCCCCTCGAGGTCGTCTACCGACGCGACTTCCTGGCCCTGGCGCACCGTCACGGGGTCTCCCTGGCGGGCGAGGACCCGCGCGCTGCGTAGTGTGAAGTCCATGGAGAATCGCCGCCCCTACCTCTACGACGCGCACGTGGCCCTGGGGGCCAAGATGGTGCCCTTCGGCGGGTGGGAGATGCCCCTGGCCTACGCCGGGGGGACCCTGGCCGAGCACCTCGCGTGTCGACGCGACGCGGTGGTGTTCGACGTCTCGCACCTGGGCACGGTGCGCTGTGAGGGCGCGGGCGCCTACGACGCGATCCAGGACACCCTCACCAACGACCTGCGCAAGATCGCGCCGGGCCGCGCCCAGTACACCCACCTCCTCAACGACGAGGGGTTCGTGGTCGACGACATCATCGTGTGGTGGCACTCGCCGAACGAGTTCGACGTCATGCCCAACGCGTCGAACACCTCGGGGGTCACCGCGGCGCTCCCCGGGCGCGACGTCACCCACGAGCGCTGCGTCTTGGCGGTGCAGGGTCCGCGCGCGCGAGAGAAGGTCGCCGCGCTGGGCGAGCTGTTCGCGACGGTGCCGCGCTTCGGGGTGCGCCGCGTCGACGTGGCCGGCGTCGAGGTACGCGTGGCGGGCACCGGCTACACCGGTGAGGACGGTCTCGAGATCGCCGCGCCCCTGGAGGTCGCCGAGGAGATCCTGGCGCGCCTGGTGG
>JAKCEC010000087.1 GCA_021841725.1 Actinomycetes bacterium
GCCTGGCGCATGGACGCGGACGTGCCCCTAGTGGTGTCGGAGGTCAACCCCCACGCACTGGCCTCGATCCCCAAGGGCATCGTGGCGAATCCCAATTGCACGACGATGGCCGCCATGCCCGTGTTGCGGCCGCTGCACGCGGCGGCGGGACTGCGGTCGTTGGTGGTCTCGACGTACCAGGCGGTCAGCGGCGCGGGTCGTGACGGCGTCGAGGAGCTGGCCCATCAGCTCGAGGCGAGCGCGCGCGGTGACGTGCGTCAGCTGACGTTCAACGGGCGCGCCTTCGCCCTGGAGGCGGGGAACAAGTTCCCGGTGTCCATCGCGCACAACGTGGTGCCCCTCGCGGGGTCCGTCGTCGATGACGGGTCACTCGAGACCGGCGAGGAACAGAAATTACGCGACGAGAGTCGCAAAATCCTCGAGATACCGGGCCTCCTGGTCGACGCGACCTGCGTGCGGGTGCCGGTGTTCACGGGGCACTCCTTGTCGATCACCGCGTCCTTCGATCGTGCGCTCTCACCCGAGGAAGCCACCGACCTACTCAAGAACGCCGCCGGGGTCATCGTGGAGGACATCCCGACCCCGCGATTGGCGGCCGGTCAGGACCCCAGCTACGTCGGGCGGATCCGCCGGGCCGAGACGGTGGTGCACGGACTCTCGCTGTTCGTGAGCAACGACAACCTTCGCAAGGGTGCGGCGCTCAACGCCGTCCAGATCGCGGAGCTACTGCGGGTGCGTTAGTCCGCGCCGTCGCGACCGATCTGACGGCGCGCCAAGTTGACGCAGTGATCGCCGAAGCGTTCGTAGAAGCGCGCCAGCAGGGCGAGTTCCACGGCGACCGGCACCGGCATCGAACCCGACGTGAGTTCGGCGGTGAGTGAGACGTGCAGGTCGTCGAGTTCGTCGTCGATGTCCTCGATGGCGCCCTCGGCTTCGAGTTTCCCGTCGATGATCACGTCGGTGGCCTCGCGCCAGATCGTCGAGGCCACCTCACCCATCCGTTCGACGAGACCCCGACTGCGCGGGGACATCTCCGCGCCCAACCCGCGCGCGGCGCGGCGCGCGATGTGCTCGGCCAGGTCGCCGTTTCGTTCGACCTCGGGCATCACGCGCAGCAGCGTCACCAGGCCGGCGCGCGAGTCGCTGCTCAGTGATTCCCCGCGCACGAGGAGGTTCTCCACCTGCGCGACGATCTCGTTGACCAGGGTATCGATGACCACGTCCTGTTGAACGACGCGCTTGGCGAGTTCGCGGTCCCCCGCCAGGAGGGCGTGCGTGGCTTCGGCGATGGATTCGCCCACCAGGGCGAAGATGTGGACCACGGTGCGCATCATGGCGGGCGTGACGGGCGAATCGTCGGGCGCCGTGGTCGCGGGTGATTTGGCGGCGCCAAAGAGTCGATACATAGTGAGAGGATACTCGCGCGTCACAGTCGCTTTCTAGGCTGACGGGGTCGAAGGAGAGTCGTGGTGTTGGTGTGGGTACTGGTGGGAGTGTTCGCGGGCGTGGTCGTGACGGTGCTGGCGGGGTCGCGGCGCGTTCGCGTCCTGCGTGAACGGGTGGGGGCGGAGGAGGCCCGGGCCCGCGTCGCCGAGGCCCTGCACGAGGCGTCGCGCGAGGCCCTCGAACGAGAACGCCGTGATCACGCGGAGGCGGTCGCTCAGATGGAGACGTTGTTCGAGGCGACGTCGAGTCGGGTGTTGGCCAATTCCATGTCGCAGTTCAACGAGACCCAAGAACGCATCCTGCGAGAACGCGACTCCAAGCTCCGCGACAGTCTCGGACCCCTCGAGGAATTGCTCGCGCAGTACAAGACGAGTCTCGAGGGCTTCGATCAGAATCATCGCGAGGCGCTCTTCGACGTCAAGACGCGCGCGGGTGAACTGCTCACGGCCCAACTCAAGACCCAAGAGGAGACCAGCCGGCTCAACCAGTTGCTGGGTCGAAGCGCCGATCGTGGCCGGTGGGGCGAGATCCAACTGGCCAACGTCCTCGAGGCGTCGGGCCTGCGCCCCAACATCGACTTCGACCTGCAGGTGACGCAGTCGGGCGAGACCGGGCAGCGTCAACGACCCGATTGCCTCGTCAAATTGCCCAACGACACGATCATCGTGATCGACGCCAAGTTTCCCTTCGCCAACTTCGAACGGGCGTTGGCCAGCGAGAGCCCGAGCGAGCGACGGCTCTACGAGGAGAAGTCCGCGCAAGACCTGCGTGAACACGTCAAGGCCCTGGCCACGAAGTCGTACTGGCAAGCGCTGGACGTCTCGCCCGAATTCACGGTGTGCTTCGTGCCCAGTGACTCCGCTTTGTCGGCCGCCTACGAGGCGGACGCCAGCCTGCACGCCTTCGCGACCGAGAAGCGCGTCCTCCTGGTGGGTCCGACCAACCTCCTGGCGTTGCTGTGGTCGGCGGCGGAGGTCCTCCAGCGCCACGCGTTCGCGGCCAACGCGCAGGAGATCTTGAAGTCCGCCAGTGAGCTCTACGGACGGATCCGCGCCGTCGCCGGACCCCTCGCGCGTCTCGGTAAGTCGCTCAACGACGCCGTCTCGAGTTACAACGACGCCGTCTCGTCGGTGGAGTCGCGACTCATCCCGATCGCCCGTCGCGTCCGTCTCCTCGGCGGCGCGACCGGTGCCAAACCCCTCGACGAGCTGAAGGACGTCAGCGCGAGCACGCGGCGTCTCGACGCGCCCAAGTGGGGGGCGGACCTCGACGACCCCGACCTGGCGTGGCAGTCCGAAATCATCGAACTCGACGCCCTCGAGGAGGACGGCCCCGCGGAGTAGGGCCGCGGGCTGAGTAAGTTCTTACCTCGTGGCACGAACTCGAGCGCACCGGCGTCGACAATCCCAGCGCGTCGCGCTGGCGCTGGCGGTGACGTTCGTGGTGCTGGTATTCGGTCGCGAGGTATCGCGTTCGGCGCACCAGGAGACGTCGGCTCGACGAAGTGAGAATCTGAGTTTCGCGCAGATGGCCGGCGCGGTGGTGGCCGAGGAGAACTCCCTTGACGGCGCCCTGGCCAATCTGCTCACCGCGGGCGCGGGTCAGACGCGCGTGGCGCTGGCCACCCAAATCGCGTCGATGGCCGACGATCTCACGAAGTGGCGCGACGCGGCCGCCTTGCTCGAGGTCCCCACGCTGTCGCCGGACCTGAACGCCACCCTGGCGGCCGCCACCGTGACGCGCGCGAACGACTACGACGTCGTGCTCGCCTACCTCGCGCAGGCGCTGAGTCTCCCGGGACCCCACGCGACGTTGGTGGCGTCCTCCCTCGGCGCGGCGCAAACGTCGCTACTCACGACGGCCGCGGCGTGGGGCGCGCAACGCCACGCGCTGGCGAGTGCGCCGGGCGCGGTCACCCTCGACGCTCTCACGTCCGACAGCGCCCGACTCGACATCCCCTCGCTCGTGGGGGTGCTCGCCGCCGCGCCGAGTCTCGCGCCGACGCGCGCGATCGCCATCGCGGCCGTCCAAGTGCAACCCGCGCCGTTCCCGGCGCCCGCGCTCACCCTCGAACTCGCCCCGACCTCCGCGATGACCGTGCAGGTCGCCGTGTCGAATCAGCGCGAGATCTCCCAGCCCGTCACCCTGTCGGTGACCTTCACCCCCCTCGCGGGCGCCGCGCAACGGGTGACGGCGAGCCAGACCCTCTCGCCCCTGACGTCCTTCGCCTTCGCGCCCTCCTCCTTCAGCGTTTTCCCGGGGGAGCGGGGCGTCTTGAGCGTCACGCTCAACGGCGTTCCCGCCGCGCCGGGCCTCGTGCACGCCCGCACCTACGCGGTCAGCGTGTCGCCGGCCGCGGCGGGCTGAGGTAGTTTCAGCGGGACTTACTGGTGAGTTGGCATACGATGTGAGTGTCCTGCCCCGACCGAGAAAAGAGGAATCGTGTCCGAGTCCATAACCGTGACCAACAATCAGACCGGTGAGACTCGTGAGATTCCCATCGTGAACGGTGGCGTCGCCGCGTCGGAGTTCGCCAAGGTCGCTCCCGGGATCTGGTTCTACGATCCGGGCTTCATGTCCACGGCCGCCGCCCAGTCGGCGATCACCTACCTCGACGGTGACGCGGGCATCTTGCGGTACCGCGGTTACCCCATCGAGCAATTGGCGGAGAAGTCGAGCTTCGTCGAAGTGGCCTACTTGTTGGTCAACGGGGAGCTGCCCAGTGCGGCGCAACTCGACGTCTGGACGACCGACATCAAGTACCACACCTACATCCACGAGAACATGCGCAAGCGATTCCTCGAGGGCTTCCACTACGACGCGCACCCCATGGGCATGCTGATCTCGTCGATCGCCGCCCTGTCGACCTTCTACAAGGAATCGAAGAACTTGGGTGATCTCGAGGTGCTCTACAAGCAGGTCGTGCGACTCATCGCCAAGATGCCGACCCTGGCCGCCGCCGCCCACCGCTTCTCGGTGGGGATGCCCTTCGTCTACCCCGACAATACGTTGAACTACACCGAGAACTTTCTCTCGATGATGTGGAAGGTGGCCGAGCCCACCTACCAGGCCGACCCGGCGCTGGCGCGGGCCCTGGACGTCTTGTTCATCCTGCACGCGGACCACGAACAGAACTGCGGCACCACGGCGATGCGCACGGTGGGTTCCTCCCACGGCGACCCCTACGTGTCGACGGCCGCCGCCGCCGCCGCACTCTACGGACCCCGCCACGGGGGGGCCAACGAGGCCGTCTTGAAGATGCTCAACAAGATCGGTCACATCGACAACATTCCGGCCTACATCGAGACGGTCAAGGCCGGCAAGACCAAGTTGGAGGGGTTCGGTCACCGCGTCTACAAGAACTTCGACCCGCGCGCCACCATCATCAAGAAGACGGCCGACGAGGTCTTCGCGGTGACGGGCCGAAACCCGCTCCTCGACATCGCCCTCAAACTCGAGGAGATTGCCCTCGCCGACGACTACTTCATCTCGCGGCGGCTCTACCCGAACGTGGACTTCTACTCCGGCCTGATCTACCAGGCCATGGGCTTCCCGGTCGAGATGTTCACGGTGCTCTTCGCCATCCCGCGCACCGCCGGCTGGCTCGCGCACTTCAAGGAACTGCTCGAACAGGACATGAAGATCTCGCGTCCCCGCCAGCTCTACATCGGTTCCGACGTGCGCGATTTCGTGCCCATGGCCGATCGATAGGCCCACGAGTTCGACGCCGCGCCCGTGCCGCGCCCGGGTGAGTTCGTGAACAGCGCGCGCCCGGGCGCGGTGTGGGCCGTCTTCGTCACGTGGAATCCGGACCCCGATCGGTTGTTCGAGGCCGTGGCGTCCCTGCGGGCGCAGGTCGAGGGCGTGATCGTGGTCGATAACGGGTCGGACGACGTCGAGCAGCTGGCGGCCCACTTCGCGTCCGACGAGCGACTGACGTTGGTCGCCCTGGGCGAGAACCGCGGCGTGGGGGCGGCCCTCAACGTCGGGGTGCGCCAGGCGTTGGCCCACGACCCGCAGTGGATCGTGACCATGGACCAGGACACCGTGGTGAGCGACGGTGCCGTGGCGGCGATCCTGCGCGACTTCGCCGCGCTGGACCCCGACCTCGCGCGGCGCTGCGCCCTGGTGGCGCTGCGTCCCCACCCCCAACCCGCGAGTATTTGGTTGACCCGCTACGCCGAGCGTCTCATGGAGCTGCGCGACCGCGGCGAGTTCACCGAGCGGCGCGGGGTGATCACCAGCGGCAACCTCGTGCGCGCCGACGTGGCGCGTGACGTGCCCTTCAATGAAGCGATGTTCATCGACCAGGTCGACTTCGACTTCTGCTACTCCCTGCGACGACGGGGGTTCGTCATCCTGCGCCAGCGAGCGATGACGACGGATCACGTCTTGGGCCAGCGCCACCAGGACGGGGGACGGGTCCATCCCTACGAGAACGCGCAGCGCTTCTACTACGTCGTGCGCAATTCGACGTTCATGGCGGTGCGTCGTCGTCTGCCCGTGCGCTACTACGTGGTGC
>JAKCEC010000088.1 GCA_021841725.1 Actinomycetes bacterium
CAGCGACGAGGCCGCGCCGAAGAGAGCAATGCCCAACCCCCAGGCGACGGCCGCGGCGACGAGGCCGCGCCCGTAGTGGTGCACGCGTCGCGTCCCCCCCGAGAGCAACGTGACGAGCAGCGCTCCTCCCGGCAGTGCGCAGTAGAGCAGCGCGAGCGCGTAGCTCGAATGAAAACGCGCCGCCACGAAGGGCAGCATGGCCACCGGGAACGCGAGGGTCATGGCGAGCAGGTCCACGACGTAGGTCCCGACGATGTCGGGGCGCGAGCGCAAGAAAGCGACCCCCGCCCGCAACGCCACGCGATCGCTCGCCGGCGGGGCGACCGGCACCCGCGTCGCCGCGAGTCCGGCCAGCCAGTACAGGGAGAGGGCGAAGGTCACGAGGTTGGCGCCGTAGACGAACCCCGGACCCGCGCCGACGGCCACGAGCCCGCCGAGGGCCGGTCCGATGATGGACGCCGTGGTGTAGCGGATATTGGCCAAGGTCGAGGCGGCGCGCTGCGCCTCGTGGGTGACGAAACTCTGATTGAGCGCCTCGATGCTCGGCCGTTGCAGACTCGACGCCGCGGCGGCCACCACGGCGTCGGCGTAGAGGACCCACGCCAGGGGGTGGGGCAACATCGCGTTCACCAACACCACCGCCGTGGCCGCCATCAACGCCGCCTCCATGACGATGATGAGGCGACGCCGATCCATCCGATCGGCCAGTACCCCGCCGTAGAGCCCGCAGACAATCACCGGCACCAACTCGAACAGGCCGAGGGCGCCGACGTCGAGGGTCGAGTGCGTCAACTGTTTGAGTTGATAGGGGATGGTGACGTACGTCGCCTGCGAGCCCACGGCGGTGATGAACCCAGCCACGTAGAGACGCCGGTACTGGCGCGACGCGCGCAGGGGGGCGAGGTCGACCCCCAAGTGTTCTCTCACGACGCCGGTCCCCGCTGCCAACCCGACTCCGGGGTGTAGTGGCGCAGGACGCGCGCGGGGACCCCCCCGAGCACCACGTGATCAGGGAACGTCCCGCGCACCACCGCCCCGGCGGCCACGGTCGTGTTGCGTCCGAGGTGCGTACCCGGCAAGATGACCACGTTCGTCCCGAGCCAACTGCCCGAACCGATGGAGACGGCCGATTCTTCGGGGGTCTGACGTCCCACGGGCACCTCGGGGTCAAGGTACGCGTGATTCTGATCGGTGATGTACACGTAGGGTCCCACCTGGATCTCGTCGCCCAGCGTGATGGACCAGTGTCCGACGATGTGCGAGCCTCGCCCGATCACGCACGCCTGGCCGATGCGCACCACCGGCGCGTGCAGCATCACCTGTTCGCCGTGGATACCGGCGCTGACGCAGACGTTCGGCCCGATCAGGGTGCCGTCACCGATGGAGAGGTACCGCTCGTTGTAGATGACCCCCTGGGGCGCCATCAAGCCCGCCCCGCGACCGAAGTAGTAGAACGACCGCGCGTAGCGGTCGTCGGGCCCCACGGTCGCGACGTCGTTGGCGTAACGGCGCAGCGCGCGAACGCGCGCACCCAACCACCGACGGTAGCGAAGACGCGCGTTCATCGATTGCACGCTAGTGGCCCGCCCACCTCACCGAGGGCCCGGCGCGCGCCGACGCGCGGGTCAGCGCGACGCGGGCCGGTCAGTCCAGGGTGAGGGGCGCGTCGACGTCGATCTCCGCACCGACCACGTCGGGCAACAGTGCGTTCGCCATGTGCTCGCGCACGCGGCCGTCGATCTCGGCCATGGTCTGAGGGTTCTCGCGCAAGAACGTCTTCACGTTCTCTCGCCCCTGGCCCATCTGCTCGCCCTCGTACGTGAACCACGCGCCGGCCTTCTCACGAAGCCCAATTCGACCGCGACGTCGAGCACCGACCCCTCGCGGCTGATGCCCTGGCCGTACATGATGTCGAATTCGGCCTGCTTGAAGGGGGCCGCGCACTTGTTCTTCACCACCTTGACGCGCGTCCGGTTGCCCACCACCTCCGTACCGTCCTTAATCGACTCGATGCGGCGAATGTCGAGTCGGACACTCGAGTAGAACTTCAGCGCCCGTCCGCCCGGCGTTACTTCGGGCGAGCCGTAGATGACACCAATCTTCTCGCGCAACTGGTTGATGAAAACGGCCACCGTGTTGGACTTCGACAGTCCGCCGGTGAGCTTGCGCAACGCCTGACTCATCAGTCGCGCCTGGAGACCGACGTGTGAATCACCCATGTCGCCCTCAATCTCCGCGCGCGGCGTCAGGGCCGCGACCGAGTCGATCACGATGACGTCGAGGGCGCCCGAACGAATCAGCATGTCGCAGATCTCGAGCGCTTGCTCGCCGGTGTCGGGCTGGGAGATCAAGAGATCGTCCACGTTGACGCCGATGGCGCGCGCGTACACCGGATCCATGGCGTGCTCGGCGTCGATGTAGGCGCACACGCCACCGTTGCGTTGGGCTTCGGCGACGACGTGCATGGCCAGCGTCGACTTGCCCGACGACTCCGGTCCGTACAGCTCAACGATGCGACCACGCGGCAGGCCCCCGATCCCCAGAGCCATGTCCAGTGCGAGGGCGCCCGTCGGAATGGACTCGATGCTCATGTGCAGGTTCTCACCCATGCGCATGATCGAGCCCTTGCCGAACTGCTTCTCAATCTGGCCGAGGGCCGATTCGAGGGCCTTAGCGCGATCGTCGCTTGCCATTGATGTCTCCTTGTTCTTCGTCACACGGGGCACGTTAACGGCCCGTAGTCACATCGGTCGCTCTCCGCTACGAAGTACCGTACTACGAACAGGTGTTCGTAACAAGGATTTCGTCGACGAACCTCAGTCGAGACGATCGAGGCCGCGACGCAGGGCGTCGAGGGCCCCGATGGCGCTGAAAGCTCGTACGCGGGCCCGATCCCCGGGAACCCGCAATGCGACGTGCGACACCTCGTCACCGAGGGCCAAACCCACGAAGACCGTACCGGGACCCTGTCCGTCCTGCTCGTCGGGGCCCGCGACACCCGTCACCGAAAGGGCGACGTCCGATCCCAGGAGGAGACGGGCACCGAGCGCCATCTCCTGCGCCGCGCGAGCGCTCACGACGGGACCGGGCGTCACCCCCAAGAGGTCGAACTTCACGGCGGACGCGTAACTCACCACGCCGCCGCGGAACCACTGCGACGCCCCGGGGACGTTGACCAGGCGACTGGCGATGAGTCCGCCCGTCAGAGATTCCGCGAGCGCGAGACTGAGCCCGCGCGCGAGGAGACGTTGCGCCACCGCGAACTCCATCGTCTCGTCGTCCAACCCGAAGATGATGTCACCGAAGGCCGCCTCGATGAGTGCGCGGACCAGCTGTTCCTCCTCGTCGAGCAGCGCCATCGCGTGCTCACGGTCATTGCCCCGCGCCGTGAGGCGAACCTTGATGCCCTCGATACCCGAGGCCAGAAAGGCGATGGTCACGCGCTCGGAGTCGATGAGGGCGTCGAAGCGCTCGGCCACCGCTTCGGCGAGACCCGACTCGCTCGCACCCCACGTACGCAGCACGCGCGACACGATGACCGAGGTGTGACCCTGGGCGCGCTGACGTTCGAGGAGGTCGGGCAAGATGGCGCGCTCGAACATGTCGCTCATCTCGTAGGGCACGCCGGGCACTGCGTACATCACCCGATCGCCGACCGGACAGATCAGCCCCGGGGCGGTGCCCCGCGACTGCTCGATGATGCGGGCACCGACGGGGACGTCGGCCTGGAGCAGATTGTTCTGGGCCATGACGCGCCCGCGCGCGTCGAAGAACGACCGGATCTTCGCCACGACGTCGTCGTGGCGCACCAGGGCGACCCCCATGACCTCGGCCAGGGCGGCGCGGGTGATGTCGTCCTGGGTGGGACCGAGACCGCCGCAGACGATGACCGCGTCGCTGCGGCTGAGGGCGACGCGAAACGCCGCCACGATGCGCTCGTGGTTGTCCCCCACGTGTTGGTGGTACTGCGACGTGAGGCCGTGGGCCGCCAGGCGCTCGCCGAGCCACTGGGAATTCGTATCAGGAATCTGGCCGAGCAGCAGTTCGGTACCGACCGCGACGATCTCAACGCGCACGGGCGAACATCTCTTTGCCGTCGACGTAGTAGCGCCAGCCCGTATAGACCGTCATGACGACCGCCACCCAGATGGTGACGTCAGCGATCCAGAGGTGGCGCGCCGTCAGGGGGATGACGCAGAAGGCGATCGCCCAATCCTGCACGAAGGTCTTCCACTTGGCGATCTTCACCGCCGGGATCGAAAAGCCCAGTTTGGCCGCGCGAGAGCGGTGCACGCTCATCCACACCTCGCGCAACGTGATGATGATCGAGGGGATGACGAAACTCGAGACCCCGTGAGGGCGCGAGAAGATAATCGCGTAGAGCCCGCCCAGCACCACGACCTTGTCGGCGAGGGGGTCGAGGAACGCACCCGAGGTCGTGGTGCCGTGGCGACGGGCCACGATGCCGTCGAAGTAGTCCGAGGCGGCGGCCAGGGCCCCCACGCTCGTCGTCCACCACGAGATGCGGTGGGCGACGATCATGTAGATGAAGACGGGTGCGACGGCCAGACGGAAGATCGTCATGAGGTTGGCCGGGGTCAACAGCGCCGACTCGCCGTAGATACGCTCGCGCGTCGTCACCGAACCACCCCCTCCACGTCCGTTCCGTGGCTCGCCACGATTTCCACCTCCGCGAACGACCCGACGCGCAACGTCGGGTCGACCACGACCACGCCATCAATTTCTGGGCACTCTCGTACACTACGACCGACGCCGGGCGCGTCGATCAGCACCCGCTGGCGCGTCCCGATCAGGGCGTCGCGTCGCGACGCCGTGATCTGGTCCTGCAATGCGGAGACCTCGCGCAAGCGTTCGAGGGCGAGTTCGTGCGGCACGTGCGCTCCCAGGTCGTGCGCGTAGGTGCCGTCTTCGTCGGAGAAGGTGAAGAAGCCGGCCCAATCGAGCTGGGCCTCTTCGAGAAAGGCCAGGAGGTTCGCCTGATCCTCCTCGGTCTCGCCGGGGTAGCCCAGAATGAAGGACGAACGAAACGTCGCGTCGGGCTCGGCCGCGCGAATCGCGGCGATCCGTTCGAGGAACCGATCACCGTCGCCCCAACGGCGCATCGCCCGCAACATTCGCCGCGACGAGTGTTGCAGCGAGAGGTCGAAGTAGGGCACCCCGGTCGCGAGGATCGTCTCAATCAGACCGGTGGTGAGTCCCGACGGATAGAGGTACAGCAGGCGAACGCGCTCCACCTCCCGGGCCAGGGTGCGGGTCAATTCGATCAGGGGCTGGCTACCCCCCTCGTCGAGCACTTCCACGGCCTCGCCCAACGAGGCCCGGCGCCGGTCGTGCCCCCAGGACGCGAGGTCCTGCGCAATCAAGACGATCTCGCGGACCCCGCCCGCTACCAGCGCACGCGCCTCGGCGAGGATCTCCTGGGTCGAACGCGAGCGTTGGTCGCCGCGGAAGGTGGGGATCGCGCAGAACCCGCATCGCCGATCACAGCCCTCGGCGATCTTCACGTACGCCCAGGGCGCGCGGGTGGCGGGGCGCGGCAGGTTGAGGAGGTCGAAGGCCGGGGTCGCTCGGGTACGCAACGTCACCGCCGTCGCCGGTATCTCGCGGGTCAAGCTCTCGTTGAACCCCGCGACCAAATCGACCTCGGGCAGGGCGGCGGCGAGTTCCTCGCCGTAGCGCTCGGCCATGCAACCGGTCACGACGAGCCGAGCCCCGGCGAGCTTCACGTCGGCGAGTTCGAGCACCGTTTCGATGGACTCCTCCCTCGCTGCTTCGATGAAGGCGCACGTGTTGGCGACCACCAGGTCCGCGTCGGCCGCCGACGGCGCCAAGTCGTAGCCCTGCGAGACCAACAGACCCGCCAACTTCTCGGAGTCGACGTGATTCTTCGGGCAGCCCAGCGTTTCAATCCAGTAGCGCACGGGCCTCTCCTCGT
>JAKCEC010000089.1 GCA_021841725.1 Actinomycetes bacterium
GCGGCGACGCGTCGAGCGCCCCGTAGGCAATTAGACCGGGGCCGCGACCCCGGCGCCTCGTCGACGCGCCACGAAGAAGGCCCGGGTCGACTCGTCGGTGGGGCGCGCTCCGCGCGTATCACTCTCCAAGACGACGTCGAAGTCGCCGGCCAGGGCCTCGCGCACCCGGGCGAGTTCGACCCCGAGTTCGAGGATCGTCTCGGCGTGCAGGGCGAAGCGCCGGTCGTCACCTTGTTCGAAGACCCGGATGTTCCAGCGCGCCAGTGGCGCGGCCGTGTAGTCGACGTCCATGATGAGCACGTGGCCGTCGAAGTCGTGGACCCAGGGGGCCACGTCGCCGAGTTCGCGCAGGCGGCCCACGGTGTTGAGGTCGAAGACGAACAGGCCGCCCTCGACCAGGTGGGCGGCGACGCGCGCGAACACCGCTCGCCATAGTGCGAAGTCGGTGACGTGATTGAGCGTGTCGAAGACGCAGATGACCACGTCGACGCGCGTACCCAGGTCGAACGTGGTGAGGTCGCCCTCGAGGAGTCGCGCGTCGGGACAGCGTCGACGCGCGACGTCGAGCATGGCCCGCGACTGGTCCAGGCCGATGAGGGAGAAGCCCGAACCCAGGCCCGCCAGCACCGCGCCCGTGCCGCAGCCGAGCTCGAGCACCGTGTGCGCGGAGGGGTAGAACTCGTCGAGGGCGGCCAGGATCTGGCGGACGCGGTCCTCGGGTTCACCGTTGACCCCGTCGTAGAATCGCGCGAACGTGTCGTACTGGGCCACGCCGTAGTCTCTCACCCGTCGCGACGCCTCCGCCCCGGGTGCGCGGCGACGTCCGGTCCACGCCCGCGATGACGCCGGTGGTGGGCCGGACGCGCGGCGACGCGTGCCCGCTTTCGTCAGACCAGGTCGAAACGGTCCAGGTTCATCACCTTGTCCCAGGCCGCGACGAAGTCCTGCACGAACGTCGTCGCGGCGTCGTCGCTGGCGTAGACCTCGGCGATGGCGCGCAACTGGGCATTCGAGCCGAACACCAAGTCGACGCGACTGGCCGTCCACCGGAGTTCGCCGCTCGCGCGGTCGCGACCCTCGAAGGTGTCCTCGGCCGGGGAGGTCGCGCTCCAGAGGGTGTCGACGTCGAGCAGGTGCACGAAGAAGTCGTTGCTCAGGGTCGCGCTGCGCTGGGTGAACACCCCGCGCGAGGACTGGGCGTGGTTGGCGCCCAGGACGCGCAGGCCGCCGACCAGCACGGTCATCTCGGGCGCACTCAAGGTCAACAGGGCGGCCCGGTCCAGGAGCAGCTCCTCCGCGCTACGGGTGTGACCCTCGCCGAGGTAGTTGCGGAAACCGTCGGCGGTGGGCTCGAGTACCGCCATCGAGGCCACGTCGGTCTGCTTGGGCGAGGCGTCGGTGCGCCCGGGGGTGAAGGGCACCTTCACGTGGACACCCGCGTTCTGGGCCGCTTTCTCCACCGCGGCGCAGCCCCCGAGCACGATCAGGTCGGCGAGGGAGACGGCCTTGCCCCCCGTCTGCTCCGCGTTGAAGTTCTTCTGGATCCGCTCGAGTTTGCGCAGGACCTTTTTGAGTTCCTCGGGTTCGTTGACCGCCCAGTCCTTTTGCGGGGCGAGGCGCAGGCGCGCGCCGTTGGCGCCGCCGCGCTTGTCGGTGCCCCGGAAGGTGACGGCCGAGGCCCAGGCCGTCGTGACCAGCTGGGGGATGCTCAGACCCGAGGCCAGGAGAGCGGCCTTGAGCTCGGCGGTCTTCTTGGCGCCGATCAGTCCGTGGGTCGCGGCGGGTACCGGGTCCTGCCAGATCTGGGGCTCGGCGGGTACCAGCGCGCCCAGTCCGCGCACGTAGGGTCCCATGTCGCGGTGGGTCAACTTGAACCACGCCTTGGCGAACGCGTCGGCGAACTCCCGGGGCTTGGCGTGGAAGCGTTGGGAGATCGGACCGTAGACGGGGTCGAAGCGCAGGGCCAGGTCGGTGGTGAGCATGGTGGGTGCGTGCGAGCGCGACGCGTCGTGCGCGTCGGGCACGGTACCCGCACCCGCGCCGTCGCGGGGCTTCCACTGCTGGGCGCCCGCGGGGCTTCGCACGAGCTCCCACTCGAAGCCGAAGAGGTTGTCGAAGAAGTTATCGCTCCACTGCGCCGGGGTGGTGGTCCAGGCCCCCTCGAGACCGCTCGAGATGGTGTCGGCGCCGTGTCCGGCGCCGAAGGTGTTCTTCCAGCCCAGGCCCTGTTCGACCAGGGGCGCACCCTCGGGTTCGCGACCGACGTAGGCCGCGGGGTCCGCGGCGCCGTGGGTCTTGCCGAAGGTGTGGCCGCCGGCGATGAGGGCCACGGTCTCCTCGTCGTTCATCGCCATGCGCGCGAAGGTCTCGCGGATGTCGATCGCGGCGAGCAGCGGGTCGGGGTTGGCGTTGGGTCCCTCGGGGTTCACGTAGATGAGACCCATCTGCACGGCGCCCAACGGGTTCTCCAGTTCGCGCTCGCCGCGGTAGCGCTGGTCACCGAGCCAGGTGGCCTCGGGGCCCCAGTAGGTGCTGTCGTCGGGCTCGAAGGCGTCCTCGCGACCGCCGGCGAAGCCGAAGGTGGTGAAGCCCATCGACTCGAGGGCGCAGTTGCCCGCGAAGATCATGAGGTCGGCCCAGGAGAGGCGCCGGCCGTACTTCTTCTTCACCGACCACAGGAGGCGGCGGGCCTTGTCGAGGTTGACGTTGTCGGGCCAACTGTTGAGCGGCGCGAATCGCTGCGCGCCCGAACCCGCGCCGCCGCGACCGTCACCGACGCGGTAGGTGCCCGCCGAGTGCCAGGCCATGCGGATGAAGAGGGGACCGTAGTGGCCGTAGTCGGCGGGCCACCAGTCCTGCGACGTGGTCATGAGCGCGTCGATGTCCTTCTTCAACTCCTTCAAGTCGACGCTCAAGAACTCCTCGGCGTAGTTGAAGTCCTCGCCCAGGGGGTTCGCCGCGGCGTGGGTCGGGTGCAACAACTTGAGGTTGAGTTGATGGGGCCACCACTGGGCGTTGGGTTGGCTGTCACCGGCGCGGGTGTTCGCGCCACCGGGGAAGGGACACCTGTTCTCGTTTTCCATGTTGGTTCTCTCCTTTTGGTCGAATGTTAACGGCGGGTCGTGGTGAATTTCTCGTGACGTCAGCGACGCGCGGACGAAACGCTCGCCCCCCGCCCGCGGTCGTCGGTCGCGACGCGACAGCGCGGGCACCGCCCCCAGTAGGCGACGTCGGCCTCGTCGATCTCGAAGCCCCGGTCGTCGCTCGCGGTCAGGCAGGGAGCGGCGCCCACGGCGCAGTCCACGTCGACCACGTCGCCGCAGGCCCGACAGATCAGGTGGTGGTGGTTGTCGTCTACGCGGTCCTCGTAGCGCGCGGGGGAACCCACGGGCTGGATGCGGCGCAGGAGTCCCCGGGTGACGAAGACGCCGAGGGCGTCGTAGACCGCCTGGCGCGAGATCGTCCCGAGGTCGTGGCGCGCGGCGACGACGACGTCCTCGGCGCTGCGGTGCGGTTGCGCCGACACCGCCGCGAGGACCGCCACGCGCTGGGCGGTCACGGCGAGGTCGTGCGCACGCAACACGGCGCTCCAGTTCGTCGACACGCGCACCACCCTACACCAGTTCTGGACTGAGTCCAGAACTGTACGTCAACCAGAAGAGGGGCCGCCGCCTCGCCGAGGGGGCGCCGACGCGACAGAATGCCAGCAGCGGTATCGATGGAGAGTGAGGTGTTGACCGTGACTATCCCGACCCCCCTCGTGGGCGACGACGTGCCGGTTCCCTGTCTGGACGGCGTGGAGCGCCGCTACGTCAATCTCGACGCCGCGGCGTCGACGGGAGCCCTGGGCGCGGTACGCGACCGCGTGCACGAGTTCCTCCCGTGGTACTCGAGCGTGCACCGCGGCGCGGGGTACAAGTCCCAGCGCGCCACCGCCGCCTACGAGGCGGCGCGCGCGGCGTGCCTCTCCTTCGCCGGCCGCGAGGGCCGCGACGACGTGGCGATCATCTGTCGCAACACCACCGAGGCGATCAACCACCTGGCGTTCCGTCTGGGACTGCGCGCCGAGGACGTGGTGGCGACCACGGTGATCGAGCACCACGCCAATCTGCTGCCGTGGCGGCGCGTGGCCACCTGTCGCTACGTGGAGTGCGGTCGCGAGGGTACCTTCGAACTGGCCGACGTCGTGGCCGTCCTCGACGCCGACCCGCGTCCGCGCCTGCTCGCCCTCAGCGGGGCCTCGAACGTCACCGGGTGGACGCCGCCGCTCGAGGAGATCATCGACGCCGCGCACGAGCGCGGGGTCGCGGTGCTCGTCGACGCCGCGCAGTTGGCGCCGCACCGGCCGCTGCCGCGCGACGCGGACTACGTGGTGTGGAGCGGGCACAAGATGTACGCGCCCTTCGGCGCGGGGGTGCTCATCGGTCCGCGTCGCACCTTCGCCGAGGGCGATCCGTTCCTCGCCGGTGGCGGGGCGGTCGACCTGGTCTCCCTGGAGGAGGTCATCTGGAGTGCGCCGCCCGAGCGCGAGGAGGCCGGATCGCCCAACCTGGTGGGCGCGGTGGCCCTGCACGCGGCCCTCGACGCACTGGGCGACATCGGCTGGGAGGCACTGGTGGCCCACGACCTCGCGGTGGCGCACGCCCTGCGCACCGGGCTCGCGCGGATCCCGGGGGTGCGGGTGCTGGGTCCGGGCCTCGATACCGCGACGCTGCCGGTCGCCACCTTCACGCTCGAGGGCGTGCCCTTCGCGCTACTGGCCGCGCGACTCTCCCTGGAGTACGCGATCGGGGTGCGCCACGGGTGCTTCTGCGCGCACCCCTACCTGACGCGTCTCCTCGGGTTCGGACCCGACGAGCACGCGCGCCTGCGCGCCGACCTGCGTCGCGGGGACCGGTCCACGATGCCCGGGGCGGTGCGCGCCAGCGGCGCCGTCAACACCACGCCCGCCGACGTCGAGGCGTTGCTGGTGGCGGTGCGCGAGATCGCCGAGGGGCGCGAACCCCCCGTCGCCTACCACCAGGACACCGCGACGGGCGACTACTACCCCGACGCGGCGGCGCACTGGTCGATCGGTGAGACGACGCGCGCCGCGGGCTGCGCGCCGGGCTGAGCCCCGGTCCCACCGAGTGCCGGCCACGGCGGATGCGGGCGTCGGCGGGGCCGCGACGCCTGGTTCACAGCGCCCCTGCGGCGGGGGTCGGGCGCTTGCCATGATACCCCAGGGGGTATATACTGGAACGCGTGGGTCGGCCGCGATCGCGGTGCGGTCCGCGAGCACCGTCCACCGATGAAGGAGATTGCATCATGTGTTCACGCGTTACCTGTCCCGTCTGTCACAAGGCCACCTGGAGCGGCTGCGGTCAGCACGTCGAGCAGGCGCTCGCCGGCGTCCCCGCCGACCAGCGCTGCGCCGGTCACGCCGCGACGAACCGGGACCGATAGTCGTGTGCCGTCGCATCACCTGTGGTCGCTGCGGACGCCCCACCTGGAGTGGCTGCGGACAGCACGTCAACCAGGTGCTGGCCGGGGTGCCTCAGTCCAAGCGGTGCAACTGCGCCTCGACGGGCCTGGATGCGAAGGTGAAGAAAGCGCTCACCGAGGGCTGGCTCGGTCGCCTCTTCGGCGACTGAGCCCGCGGGCGCGCCGCGCCGTCTCAGCGCGCGCGCCGCAACCACAGGGCGCCGCCGGTGTTCTCGAGCATCGCCGGGAGTTCGGCGGCGATGACGTCGCGGTGGCACTCGGCGAGGTAGTGGTTGAACAGCACGATCTCGTAGGTGTCGTTGAACAGTAAGAAGGTGTGCACGAGGTAGAGCTCGTTCCAGGCCCGCCCCTCACGGATCCAGTGCGCCAGGTACTCAAAGGGCCAGAACATGTCGTGCACGTGCACGTAGACTCCGGGCGCTAGGAC
>JAKCEC010000090.1 GCA_021841725.1 Actinomycetes bacterium
CGACCCTCGCCGTCATCCCGCGCGGCGAGGGTCACCCGCCGCGTGATGGACCCTCCCCGTCGTAGACCCCCGTCGAGGTGACGGGGTTGAGAAATGAGGGGCCGCGTCGGGCGTGCGAAGCGGCGCACCCGCGCACGGGGTCGTCGTCGCTTCGCGGCGATGCCCCGACGAGCCGCTCGAGCACCGCGTCGCGACGAGGCGCGCTCGAGGGTCCTCGGCGACCGGACGACGGGCGATGGGGTGAAGTTATGCGCTTACATTTATGGGAAATACCCATCACTTTTTTAGATGGGCTATCTGTCTTCGTGACCTTCTGAAATCAAGGTTTTATCACGTATTATGCCTATTCGTACCTGCTCTCCACCGATTGGATTCGAGTATTACGCGGGCGAAAGTCGTAATGAAAACGTTTGCATTACATCGTCACTACTGCTATCTTGCTCAATTGTTCGTAGTCTGCCGTGGACTACCGACCACTAATTGGGGGGATGTAAAATATGAGGAAATTGGCTGCCCGCAGGTCACTGGTGACCGTGGCGGTGGGGGTAACTCTTCTGGGCTCATCAATTCCGATCGTCGCGTCGTCGGCGGCGTCGGCGGCGAGTGTGACCCAGATCACCGTCTGGGGCTCGGGGGGAGACCAGACCGCGGAGATCAACGGGATCCAGTACGCGGTGAACGAGTTCAACCACCTCTACAAGGGCAAGTACCACGCGAACCTGACCTTCGTTCCCAATATCACGACGGTGCAGGAGACGGCGAACGCCGCGGCCGAAGCCACGGTGATGGAGGGTGACGGTCCGACGCTGTCCTACCTGGCCTACTCGGGCAAGATCGCGCCCGTCGCGAACTACGTCGCGGCGTCCAGCGTGAAGGCGCAGTCCAAGTACATCTTGGGCCAGGACACCTACCGGGGCCACCTGTACGCCATGGCGACGATCAACGGCACGTTGACGATCTACGGCAACAAGAAGCTGCTCAACGAAGCGGGCATCACGTCGTGCGCCAACGGGCCGACGACCGCCACGTGCTACCCGGCGAGCTGGTCCAAGGCCTGGACCTCCGCTCAGTTCGGGCAGGTCCTCAAGACCCTCGCCGTCAATCCGACGATCGCCAAGCTGGACAGCGGCGCGGTGTGGGGCGCGAACATCGCCTACGGCGGGGAGTACGAGGCGTACGGATTCTTGCCGGTGCTCAACTCCGCCGGCAGCACCGTCGTGAGCAACAACTCGGCCAACGTCCTCAAGACCCCGGCGGTCTATCGCGCGCTGTCGTCCTTCGCCAGCTGGATGCCGCTCAACGACCAGAACGCCGGTTCGGCCACGACGGGCGGCGACGGCGGGGCCTTCGCCGCGGGCAACGAGCCCCTGCTGTGGGGCGGCCACTGGCAGCTCCCCTCGTTCAACGCCGGAGCGGTGACCAACAACGGGGCCGACAAGGGCAACGTGGTGGGCATCCCCCTGCCGAACTTCGGCTACGGCGCGAAGGACGGGGCCGGTTCGAACGTCTGGGAGATCGGCGCGAACGCGTCGACGCCACAGAAGCAAGCGGCCGGCGCGTTCTTGAACATCGTGTCCAGCCCGTCGTTTCAGGTCCTCTACACCTACGGCAACGGCCAGACGTCCAAGGGCGTAGCGCTCTACGGTGACGGGGCGATCCCGGCGGACCCCGCGGCGGTGGCCCTGGACCCGACGGTCAAGCCCGGTGGTGTCTTGTACAACGCGGCGCAGGCGGAGGTGAACGCGTGCCCCGCCGGCAAGATCCTCACGACGTGCTTCGCGGTGCCGCGTCCCGTGACGCCGGCCTACCCGGGCATCGACCAGGCCATCTCGACGATGTTCAGCTCCCTGTTCTCCCAGGGCGCCCAGGGTCCGGTCTCGTCCTCGACGGTGCAGAGCCTCGTCGCGACGGCGGTCGACTCGATCAACAGCTACTACCAGCAGTTCAATAACTTTAAATAGTCGGACGACTGAAGTGCGACGGGTGTCGCGGGTCCGTTTCTCGGTCGGACCCGCGACCACCGTCGTCGTCACCGTTCCGAGCGGACTCGGAGTCTCGAAGGGGGAGAGTTGACCACGCTGACGTCACCAGTGTCACTGCACCGTCGTCGCAAGTTCTGGACGGAGGGTCGAGTGGGGCTCACCATGTTGATCCCGGGCATCGTCCTCATCATCGTGTTCATGCTCATCCCGTTCTTCTTCTCCATCTGGCTCTCGATGCACGTGGAGATCGTGGGGAGCACGGTCCCGGTGCGCTCGGTGGGCTGGATGTTCTACCGTCACTTATTCAGCGACCCCATCTTTCGCGGCATCTTCTTGAAGAGCCTCGAGAACAACGGCATCTTCGCCCTGGTCGTGGTGCCGGTCCAGACCGGCCTGGCGATGTTCCTCGCCATCCTGGTCAACCGTCACGGGGCCTTCGTGAAGTTCTGTCGTACGACGTTCTTCCTCCCCGTGGTCTTTCCCATGGTGCTCACCTCGCTCATCTGGAAGGCGATCCTGGCGCCGGGCCCCCAGGGCATGCTCAACGCGTTCTTGCACGCCGTCACGTTCGGGCACTTCGCCCCGCAGTACTGGTTGGGTAACATCCACCTGGCCCTGCCCAGCATCATGTTGTTGTCCATCTGGCAGGGGACGGGCTTTCAGATGGTCATCTTCCTCGCGGGCCTTCAGGGCATCCCCCACACCCACTACGAGGCGGCCCTCATCGACGGGGCGAAGAAGTGGCACCTCTTTCGCGACGTCACGCTGCCGGGTCTGCGCAACACCACCATCTTCGTGGTGATGGTGACCACGATCTTCTCGCTGCGGGTGTTCGACCAGATCTACCTCTTGACCCAGGGTGGTCCCATCAACGCCACCTCGTCGGTGATGTACCTCGCGGTCTCCCAGGCCTACGTGGCCAACAACGTCGGCCAGGGCGCGGCCATCTCGGTCGTCTTGTGCTTCGTGATCTTGTTGATGAGCCTTATCCAACGACAGGTCTTGCGAGAGAGGGTGGACTAGAGATGACCACGGACAACCCACCGGTGGCGACGCGCCGTCGCCGTCGCGGCGTCGACCGGACGCCCTGGGGCACCTACGCCCTCCTCGCCGTCTTCATGGTGATCTTCCTCTTCCCCGTCTACTACCTCTTCGTCGGTTCCTTCGAGTCACCGTCGCAGACGCTCGACGGGCTGCGCGCCGCCATCCCGAGTTCGCTGACGCTGGCCAACTACCACTCGCTCAGTCAGACGTTCTTCAGTTCGACCATCACCGGGTCGCTGCGGGGCTTCTACACGGTCTCGACCCTGGTGTCGGCCCTCGTGGTCGCCGGGGGACTGATCGTCAACTCCCTGGCCGGGTACGCGCTGGCGCGCATGCAGTTCCGCGGCCGACGCTTCCTGCTGCTGTTGGTGATCGTGCTGGTGATCATCCCCTTCGAGGCCATCGCCGTGCCGCTCTATTACATGTTGAACGGTCTGCGCAACACCCTCATCGTCCAGGCGCTGCCCTTCGTGGGGAGCGCCTTCTCGATCTACCTCTTCTACACGTTCTTCCTCAACCTGCCGCCCCAGCTCGAGGAGGCGGCGAGGATCGACGGGGCCGGACCCTGGCGCACCTTCGTCCAGATCATCTTGCCCAACGCCAAGCCGGCCTTCGCCTCGGTGGCCATCTTGTCGTTCATCCAGATCTGGTCGTCGTACCTGTGGCCCCTGATGATGACGTCCCAGCCCAACGTCTACCCCCTCTCCATCGCCATTGGCAACCTGATCAAACAGCAGTCGACGCCCAACTACGGGGAGATGTTCGCCTTCGGCGTCTTACTGGTCGTGCCCATGGCCGTGTTCTTCGTCGTGTTCCAGCGGTGGTTCATCCGATCGGTCGCCAGCCTGGGCGTGAAGGGATAGTCATGACTACGAGTGCAGGGGAAGGAGTCCGCCGTGTCTGAGATTGTCCTACGTCACGTGTCCAAGACCTACGACAACGGGTATCACGCCATCCACGACGTGGATCTCACGGTTCGTGAGGGTGAGTTCATGGTGGTGGTCGGGCCGTCGGGGTGCGGGAAGTCGACGCTGCTGCGCATGGTGGCGGGGCTCGAATCCATCTCCGATGGCGAGGTGCTGATCGGGGGTCACGTCGTCAACGACTTCACCCCGGGTGAACGCGACCTGGCCATGGTCTTTCAGAACTACGCCCTCTACCCGCACATGACGGTGGAGAAGAACATCGCCTACTCCCTGAAGCTGCGTAAGTTCCCCAAGTCCGAGATCGACCGTCGTGTCCGCGAGGCCGCCGAGATCTTGAGCCTCACCGAGTACCTGGGCCAGCGCCCCGGACGCCTCTCGGGTGGCCAGCGCCAGCGCGTGGCCATGGGCCGCGCCATCGTGCGCGAACCCAAGGCCTTCTTGATGGACGAGCCCTTGTCGAACCTGGACGCCAAGCTCCGCGTGCAGATGCGCTCGGAGATCCTGCAGATCCAGCGTCGCGTCGGCGTCGCCACCCTGTACGTGACCCACGACCAGGTCGAGGCCATGACGATGGGTGACCGGGTGACGGTCCTACGCGCGGGGGTCCTCCAGCAGTGCGACACCGCCCAGGTGCTCTACGACCGTCCGGTCAACGTCTTCGTGGCGTCCTTCGTGGGTTCGCCCTCGATGAATCTGTTGCACGCCACGCTGAGTGATGACGCGACGCGCCTGCGCGTCGGCACGCAGACCCTCGACGTCGCCGGCGCGGGACCACGGCCGCGTCTCGCGTCCTACGCGGGTCGCGAGGTCATCGTCGGCATCCGACCCGAGGACCTGACCCTCGAGGGACCCGGTGAGGTCCTCTCGGGCCACGTGGGTCACATCGAAGCGCTCGGTTCAGAACTCATCGTGCACTTCGGCATGGACGCGCGCAATTACGTGGTCGAGGACAAGGGCGGCTCCGCGGAGGAGGCGGAGGAGCTCCTGGAGGAGACCGCGCTCACCGAGCACGTGCGCAACGTGGCGCGGGTGGGCCCGCGCAGCGCGATCGCGACGGGCGAGAGCATCTCCTTTCGGGTCAACATGGAACGCGCGCACTTTTTTGACGCCACGACCGGCGAGTCGATCTGGTAGGACGAATGACCGCCACCACCGCAGCAACCCACCCCGCCGTCCACCCGGGCGACCCGACGCCCGACGCGCCCCTGCAGTGGCCGCGCGGCGTCATCTACCAGCTCTATCCGCGTAGCTTCGCCGACGGCAACGGCGACG
The DNA here is from genome assembly GCA_021841725.1 of Actinomycetes bacterium. Taxonomy (GTDB): domain Bacteria; phylum Actinomycetota; class Acidimicrobiia; order Acidimicrobiales; family RAAP-2; genus RAAP-2. Next base: position 5,225 of record JAKCEC010000090.1, read on the forward strand.
GCATCGGCGACCTGTCGGGCGCGCTGCGCCGCCTCGACTACATCCAGGAGTTGGGCGTCGACGCCGTGTGGGTGTCGCCCTGGTTCGTCTCGCCCATGGCCGACGGGGGCTACGACGTCGCCGACTACCTCGACATCAACCCCCTGTTCGGGACCCTCGCCGACGCCGACCACTTCATCGACGCGTGTCACCAGCGCGACCTCAAGGTGATGATCGACATGGTCGCCAACCACTGCTCCCACGAGCACCCCTGGTTCCGGGCGGCCCTCGCGTCGCCGCCGGGTTCACCCGAGCGCGAATGGTTCTATTTCCGCGACGGTCGCGGCGTCGGCGGTGCGGAGCCCCCGACGGACTGGGTGAGCGTCTTCGGGGGACGCGCGTGGACCCGCGAGGTCACCCCCGACGGGACGCCCGGCCAGTGGTACCTGCACACGTTCGACCCCTCCCAGCCCGACCTCAACTGGACCAACGACGCGGTCCGCGACGCCTTCACGACGATCTTTCGCTTCTGGTTCGACCGGGGCGTCGACGGCTTGCGTCTCGACGCGGTACCGGCCATCGGCAAGGACCTCGACTTCGAGGACGCGGGGTGCGATCCGACGAGTCAGTTCGCCCCCGAGACGTCGGCGCCGACCCGCTACTGGGACGCCGGCGACGTGCACGAC
>JAKCEC010000091.1 GCA_021841725.1 Actinomycetes bacterium
CTGCTTCATCTACCAACTCCCCAAGGGAATGCGACGTTCTCTCTACGTGAAGGACGACGACTTTCGCCTCTCCTTCCTCTACGGTAACTACACCACCCTGACGCGGTTTACCGAATTCGACCTCGAGCGGGTCATCGACGAACGGCTCTCGCCCCTCTACGTCTCCATCCACACCACGAACCCGGCCCTGCGCGCCGAGATGTTGCGTAACCCGCGCGGCGCCACGAGCCTGCGTTGGTTGCGCGAACTGCTCAAGGCGGGAATCGAGGTCCACGCGCAGGTGGTCGTGTGCCCCGGGATCAACGATGGCCCCGAACTCGAGCGGACCCTCCAGGACGTCGTGACCCTCTACCCCGAGCTCCAGACCGTGGCCCTGGTCCCGGTGGGCGTGAGCGACTTCACCCTGGAAGAGACCATGCGTTCGCACACCGCGCAGGAAGCGCGCGACGTCATCGACCTCGCCGAGAAGTACCGCCGGCTCACCCGCGAACTCTTCGGACGCGTGAGTGTCTACGCGTCCGATGAGTTCTACCTCGTGGCCGGGCGCGAGCCGCAGCCGGCGGGCGAGTTCGAGTCGCTCGACCAGGCCGAGAACGGCATCGGACTGGTCGCCGCCTTCCTCGAGAGCTTTCGCGGGCACCGCGACATGGACAAATTGGGGACCGGGTTCTTCCAGTCGGTCGACGGCGCACCGGCGCTGGGCTATCGCGCGCCGCGCACCGGGACCGAGCCGTCGCGCGACCTGCACCACGCGCGCGACGTCGCGCTCTTGACCGGCGAGTACGCGGCGCCCCTCCTACGCGACCTGCTCGACCGGCACCAGTACGACGACGTCCAGGTGATCACGGTGGCGAACCGCTACTTCGGTGGCAACATCAAGGTGGCCGGTCTCATGACCGGCCAGGACTTGCAACGAGTGCTCGCGGACGTGCCCGCCTCGACCACGTGCCTGCTACCCGACGTCTGTCTCTCCGAGGGGCGTTTCCTCGACGGACTCGGCCTCGAGGACCTGCCCCGCCCGGTGAACGTCGTTCGCACCACCGGCCAAGATCTGCGCGCCGCCTTAGAGCTCGTGCGCGCGAAAGGACTGGTGCACTCGTGAAGAAGCCCCAAGTCGTCATCGTCGGTCGTCCCAACGTCGGCAAGAGTTCCCTGGTCAACCGGCTCGCCGCCAAGCGAGTCGCCGTCGTCGAGGAGCACCGCGGTGTCACCCGCGACCGCAAGGCGGTGGAGGTGGAGTGGAACGGCGTCGCCTTCGACGTGGTCGACACCGGGGGCTGGCTGGAAGCGGGCGACGACCTCGAGGAGAAGGTCTCGCGCCAGGCCGACGCCGCCCTCGCCGACGCCGACCTCGTCGTGTTGGTGGTCGACGTCACCACCGGCCTGGTGGACGAGGACGGCCACGCCGCTCGATGGGCTCTGCGGTCGGGGCGCCCCGTGCTCCTGGTGGTCAACAAGGTCGACGACACCCTGCACGAGGCGAGCAGCTGGGAATTCCTGAGCCTGGGCGCGGGCGACCCACACTGCATCAGTGCGCTGCACGGTCGCGGGGCGGGCGACCTGCTCGACGAGATCGTGACGCGCCTGGGCGATCGCGCCAGTGAGAGCCTGATGGACAACATCGAAGAGGACGGCGCCCTGCGCGTGGCCATCGTCGGACGCCCCAACGTCGGCAAGTCCACGTTGTTCAATCAGTTGATCGGTGAAGAGCGTTCGGTGGTGCACGACATGCCCGGGACCACGCGCGACGCCATCGACACCGTGGTCGAGACCGACATGGGCCTCATCCGCTTCATTGACACCGCGGGCATGCGCCGGCGCGCGAAGACCGAGGCGGGACTCGAAACCTACGCAGTCCTGCGCAGCCTCGACGCCCTCGACCGCGCCGACATCGCGGTCCTGGTCATCGACGCCACCGTTGGCGCGACCGGTCAGGACCAACGATTGGCCGAGCGAATCTCCGCGGCGGGCTGCCCCGCGCTGGTGGTGCTCAACAAGTGGGAGCTCATCGCCACCGAAGACCGTGACAAAGTGCTCGCGTCGGTGGGCGACAAGCTGGCCTTCCTCGGCGACGCGCCGGTGATGAAGACGACCGCCCTCTCGGGCAAGGGCGTGCACCGCATCCTCCCGGCCCTGACCACGGCGGCGGCGGACTACGTGAAGCGGGTGCCCACGGGAGCTCTCAATCGCGCGATCCGCGACTTACAGGTGAAACAGCCCGCCCCGACCGGCAAGATCCGTTACGCCGTGCAGGGGGCGACCGAACCGCCGACCTTCACCCTCTTCGTCGCCGGCAAGCTGCCCCCGACCTACATGCGCTACGTGGAGCGCTCCCTACGCGAACGCTTCGAGCTGGGCTCGACGCCTATTCGTGTGCGCGTGCGCGTCGAGTAATGACCAAGTGGTGCACGACGTGTGACCGTCCCGTCGACGGCGATACCTGCGAGGTGTGCGGTGCGTCGCTCCAGGAGGCGCCGCGTGAACCGGTGCCCCTGAAGTGGAAGTTCTTCATCGTCGTCACGGTCATCTACCTCATCTGGCGTCTCTATCAGTTAATTTCGTGGTTGATGCACTGAACCCTTGGAGGTCACCATGCCCATCTACGCCCTAGCGGACCGCGTCCCCACCATTCACCCCGACGCCTTCGTCCACCCCGACGCCGTGGTCATCGGCGACGTGCGCATCGGCGCCGACTCCTCAATCTGGCCCGGGGCCGTTCTGCGCGGCGACTACGGGACGATTATCGTCGGGGCGCGCACGTCGATCCAGGACGGCGCCGTCGTGCACGCCATCGCGGACTACCCCACGGTCATCGGCAACGACTGCGTGGTCGGACACATCGCGCACCTGGAGGGCTGCGTCGTGCACGACCGCAGTCTGATCGGCAGCGGATCGATCGTGCTCCACGAAGTGGTCGTCGAGAGCGGCGCCACGATCGGCGCGGGCGCCGTCGTACGCAATCGCACCCACGTGCCCGCGAACGCCCTCGTCGTCGGGGTGCCGGGTCAGATCCGTCCCGACGCGAGTTCGCCCGCCGACATCGTGGCCAACGCCGCGATGTACGTGCAGAACGCTCGCCGCTACAAGAGTGAGTTGCGTTTGTTCGACGCCCCCTAGGAGTTCGACACCGCGACCAGACGCTCGAGGGCGGCGCCCGCGCGGCCACTCACCACGCTCTCGTGCGCCTGGGCGAATCCCTCCGCCAGGGTCGACGCGCGTCCCGCGACCATCAGCGCCAGCCCCGCGTTGGCGCAGGCGACGTCCATCACCGCGCCCTCCCGGCCGGCCAGGAAGGCGCGCACCACGGCCACGTTGTCCTGCGTCGCACCCCCGCGGATGTCCGCCGCCGTGTGGCGTCGACCGAGGTCGGCGCCGGCGTCGATCTCACTGAGGGACACGTCGGCGGGGGTGACCCGGATGAGCGACGAGACGGTGCCCAGCGACAGCTCGTCGAGTCCGTCGTGCCCGTGCACCAGCACGGCGTGGGTGGGGTGACGCGCCTGCACGACCCGCGCCATCGGGTCCAGGAGGTGCGCTTGCGCCACGCCGATGAGGCTGCGGGTCACCCGCGCGGGGTTGGCCAGCGGACCCAGGACGTTGAAGATGGTCCGAAAGCTCAGCGCGCGGCGGATGGGCGCCAGGTAGCCGAGCGCGTGGTGGTAGGTGGGCGCGAAGAGGAAGGCGATCGACGCCTCCTCGAGGGAGGTGGCGACCACCTGGGGTGAGACGTCGAGGCGGACCCCCAACGCCTCGAGGACGTCGGCGGAGCCCACGGATGAGGACGCCGCGCGGTTGCCGTGCTTGGCCACCGGTACGCCGCACCCGGCCACCGCCAGGGAGGCCATGGTGGAGATGTTCACGGTGTGCAGCTGGTCGCCCCCCGTCCCCACGATGTCGATGGCGTCGGCGCTGACGCGCAGCGAGGTCGCGGCGTCGAGCATGGCGTCCACGAAGCCGGTCATCTCGTCCACCGTCTCGCCCTTGCACGTCAGGGCGGTCAAGAAGCTCGCGATGAGGACGCCGTCCACCCGGCCCGCCAGAATCTCGGCGAGCGCGTCGCGGGCGGCGGAACGCTCGAAGTCGGTTCCGCGTATCAGGGGCTGGAGCACGTCGTGGGCGAAGGAGTGCGACACTCTCGTCCTCTCATTGAAGTTGCCGTCTAAGTTACCCCGGAGTTCGTCGCGGTCTCGAGAACTACGATGAAGTGATGGCCGGCACCTACCTCGACGCGATCGAGTCGTTCCACCGGAGCCGTGCGGCGGGTGACACGCGCGACTGGCGCCAGCGGCGCGCGAGCGTCCACTACGACGGGCCGCGCCTCGAGGACGCACTGGGGCGCGACGCGGGTCCTCACGTCAAAGTCATCGCCGAGATCAAACGGCGTTCGCCCTCCAAGGGGTGGCTGGGTCAACACCTCGACGCCGCCCACGTGGCCCAGGAATACCAAGCCGGGGGAGCCGCCGCCATCTCGGTACTGACCGACGAAGCCCACTTCGCGGGGTCGCGCGCCGACCTCGAAGCCGTCGGGGGGGCGGTGAGCGTCCCCCTCCTGCGCAAGGACTTCACCGTGTGCGAGAACGACGTCGTGGACGCGGCCGAAATGGGCGCCAGCGGCGTCTTGCTCATCGCGGCCATCCTCACCCCCCGCGAAGTGAGCGACCTGGTGCGCCTCGCGCTCGAGATCGGCCTGAGTCCGCTCGTCGAGGTCCACGACGCGCGCGAGGCCGACGTCGCGCTGGCCAGTGGTGCGCGTCTCATCGGCGTGAATCAGCGCGACCTGCGAACCTTTGAGGTCCACCCCGAGCACGCGGCCGCGATCATCGCCGACCTTCCGGGCGAGGTGATCCGCGTCGCGGAGTCCGGTCTGCGTACCGTCGCGGACGTGCGCCGCGCCGCGAGCGCGGGTTTCGACGCGGTGCTCGTGGGCGAGGTCTTCGTCACCGCCGACGACCCGCGACGTAGCGTCGAAGAGTTCGCCACGGTCACCCTGGGACCCGTCCGTGGCTGACCTCGTGGTGCCGCGCGTGAAGATTTGTGGCGTCACGTCGCTGGCCGACGCGCGGGTGGTGGCCGACGCCGGGGCCGACGCCATCGGTCTGATCTACGCGGCCTCGGTGCGTCAGGTCCTCAGTGACGCGGCCTACGACATCGTCGCACGCTACGGCGAGGACCTGTGGTGCGTCGGCGTCTTTCGTAACCAGGAGGACCACGAGATCGTGCGCATCGTGGAGCGTGACCGTCTGCGGGCGGTCCAGCTGCACGATCCGGCCAGCGAGGCGCTGCTCGACGCCCTGGCCGCGCGCGACGTCCTCGTCGTGCGCGCCCTCACCGTGCACGCGCCCACCCTGAACGCGCGCGAACGGGCCGACGTCGTCGCCGTCGTCATCGACAGCGCCCAACCCGGCAGCGGGGTGGCGAACGACTGGGCCGCCGTGGCGTCCCTGACCTTCGAGGTCCCGGTCCTGATCGCGGGGGGCCTCACCCCCGATAACGTGGAGCACGCGATCGACCTCGCGCGCCCCTGGGGCGTCGACGTCGCCTCGGGTGTGGAATTGACCCACGGGGTCAAGGACCGCACGAAGGTCACTACTTTTGTCACGCGGGCCCGCGGGGCCCTTTCCCGGAGAGGTGCGCAGTGAGCCAACATCCCGACTTCATGGGGGTCCCCTCGCCCAGTGGGCACTTCGGCGAATTCGGGGGGCGCTTCGTTCCCGAGGCGCTCATGCCCGCGTGTCTCGAACTGGAGGCCGCGTTCGTCAGCGCGTGGTCCGATCCGGTGTTCATCGACGAGTACCGTTCGGTCCTGCAGGAGTTCGGGGGACGCCCGACGCCGGTCACCTACCTCGGGCGATTCTCCAAGACCTTCGGCGTGGAGGTCTTCGCCAA
>JAKCEC010000092.1 GCA_021841725.1 Actinomycetes bacterium
AAGTGGGGGGTGAGCCTTTCTTCGTCCGCTTGGTCGACGCCTTTTATTCCGCCGTGGTCGAGGACGACATCCTGCGCGCGATGTACCCGGAGGACTTGACGGAATCCAAGCGCACCATGGTCCTGTTTCTCTCACAGTACTGGGGTGGTCCGACCACCTATATGCAGGAGCGGGGTCACCCTCGATTAAGGATGCGTCACGCCCCCTTTCGCATCACCAAACAGGCGCGCGACGCGTGGGTGCACGCCATGACGTCGGCGCTCGCGAGTGTGCGTTCGGAGTTGACCATCGAACAGTTCGACGAGATGACGGCGTACTTCGAGATGGCCGCGCACCAGATGCGCAATGTCTGAGAATCGCCCACCGCGGGACTATCCATTTCGAGGGGTCGCGTGAGTCGGCGATGGCGCCTCGATAGCGGCGAGTCCCTGGTGATCAGCGGTGCGCCGGTGGCCCGGGGCGTCGTCGGACCGTTCCTTTCCTTTGTTCTCATCGAGGGTGGAGTGACGGCGCTGGCGACGCAGTGGGGGCTACTTCACCGGTACGAGGGCATCGCGCTCCTCTTCGTCGGCTTCATCCCCGCGCTGCTTCTCTTCACGCGGACCTGGCGATGGCGGTCGCACAAGATCACCGTGACGACTCGGCGAGTGCTGATCGAAGGGGGCGTGCTCTCGCGGTATTCGACACAGGTCAACGTGAGCGACGTGGTGGCGACGCGCGTCGAACAGTCCCTCGCCCAACGCCTTCGCCGGCGTGGCGCGGTGGTCGTGGACACGTCCTCGGGCTCGATAACCCTGCCCATCGTGCGTCACCCCGCCGCGCTCGGACGCTTGATCGATCGCACGCGGCGCGATGAGGCCTCGGCGGACTCGCGGTCCTGGGATCAGTGGTTCGCCGACCCCGATCCGGGTCGGGACCGCCCCCTCGAGGGGTGACCGTGGGGTGGTCGCGTCCATTACCGTGGAGGAATGGACAAATATCGCTGTACCGCATGCGGCAATGTGACCCGTTTCGACGTGGTCGAGACGACCACCGTTCGCTCCTTTCACCACTACACGGTGGGCGGTGAACTCACGATTGAGGAGCCCGAGGTGGTGTCGCGCATCGTGGACTCGGTGACGTGTCGTTGGTGTGGTCACGGTCGCGGGGTTGAGGTCACCACCGAGGGCGAGTAATCGTGCGCTCCTTCGAGGGCACGCGAGAGCGCCGAGCACCGCGTCGCTATCGAGGCACGACTCTCCACGGAGACGTGGTCGAAGGGGAGTTCACCACGCGCACGCTGGTACTCGCGGTCAAGGACGACTGTCTGGGGTGCGAGAGCGTGGTCGCGTCGTCCGCGCAGGCGTTCGGAGAGGTGGCCACCCTCGTGGTCGCGGCGCGCCCCTCGGCGGACCCCGCGTGGGCGACAAGTGCCCACCAGCTGTTGGTCTCGGAGTCCCTGCTCGCCGACCTCGATGTGCGTTGGCCCCCCTTCTACGTTTTGGTCGACCCGCGTGACGAGCGGGTGGTGTGCGAGGGGGTGGTCTTTGCGCCCGCGCAAGTTCGCGAAGAAATCGCTCCGTATCTCACGTGACGGGCGACGTGTGACAGGGTCGCGCCAGGATGCTGATGACTGAAAGGGGCATCGTGTCCGGAATCGAAGTGTCAATAAGTTGTGGTGACTGCGTGCGACGGTCTACTCCCGATTGCGAGGATTGTCTGGTGAGTTACGTGCTGGGGGATCAGCCCGAGACCTTGACGATGAGCGCCGAACTCGCCGACGTCGCGGGAATGCTGTCGCGCGAAGGACTGGTCCCTCGCCTCAAGTTCCGCCGGGCGCTCAGCGATCGCTAATCGCACCCACTAGCGTGGAGGGAATGGCCCGCCATCTCCTGGTGACCAACGATTATCCGCCCAAGACGGGTGGAATCCAGGTCTACCTCCACGAATTGTGGCGTCGCCTAGAGTCGGGTCGCGCGGTGGTCATCACCGCCACTTCGCACCCCGATGCCGCCGCCTTTGATGCGGCGGACAGTGTGGTGGTCGAGCGAGTCCCGGGCTCGACGCTCATCTTGCCGACTCGTAAGAATCGTGCCCTGATCGAGGCGGCCATTGAGCGACATCAACCGGATCTGGTGCTGTTGGACCCCGCCTGGCCCTTGGGGTTACTCGGCGCGACCCTGTCGCGACCCTACGGGGTCGTCCTGCACGGGGCGGAGGTCGCCATCCCGGCGCGCGTGCCGCTGCTGGCATCGAGCCTGCGCTACGTGTTGCGCCACGCCACGGTGGCGGTGAGCGCGGGGGGCTATCCCGAAGCGGAGGCTCGGCGCAACGCCGCGGAGTGGATGCCCCCGACCATCCAGGTGCCCCCGGGCGTCGACACCCGTCGATTCGCGCCGTTGTCGGCGGGGCGTCGCGATGAGGTACGTGCCGCACTCGGGGCGTCGCCGACGACCCTCCTCGTGAGTTCCTATTCGCGCCTCGTGCCGCGCAAGGGAATGGATACGCTGATCCGCGCCAGTGCGCACTTGGCGGCCGATTTTCCGACCCTGCGCGTCGTTATCGGGGGAGCCGGTCGTGATCGCACCCGCCTCGAGAAATTGGCGACGCGCCTCGCGGCACCGGTCACGTTCGTGGGGCGCGTACCCGACGACGATCTCCCAGAGTGGCTGGGCGCGAGCGACGTGATGGTCATGGACTGTCGAAGTCGCTGGGCCGGCCTCGAGCAGGAGGGCTTCGGTATCGTCTTCTTGGAAGCCGCGGCGGCCGGGGTCGCCCACATCGCGGGTCGCTCCGGCGGAAGTCACGAGGCGGTTCGCCACGGACTCACCGGACTCGTGGTCGATAATCCCCGTAGCGCCCAGGCCCTCGCTGCGGCGATGGCCCAACTCTTGAGCGACGCCCCCCGGCGCGCGTCCCTCGCGACCCGGGCGCGTGCGGTGGCCGTCGAGGAGTTCGATTGGCGAGTCTTGGCCCAACACCTCGGCACCGCGCTAGCGCCCTTCGACCACGGCCCAACGCCTTCGGCTAATTGAAGGGGCTGTCTAGAGTGGAGTGGGAGGAGGTGTCGTGGTTCAGCGTGCGACGCAGTCAATTGTCGTAGCGGCCGCGCCGTTCGCGGTCTACTCCGTCGTCGTTGACTTCGACCGGTACCGTGAATGGGTGGCCGACTTGAAGAGCATCGAGGTCCTCGAGCGCGACGCCGACGGCCGGGCCCTCGAGGTCGCCTTCCGCGCGGCGGCGTTCGGCCGCTCGGCGAAGTACGAGTTGCGCTACGACTACAGTCTCGCCCCCGCGACGCTCAGGTGGCGTCAGACGCGAGGTGACGTGGTGGATACGATGAACGGCGCTTATCACTTCCGTACGGGCCCTTCGCCCCACACGACCGAGGTGACCTATGACCTCGAAGTCGCGCTCGCCGTAGCGGTGCCGCAGTTCATCCAGGCCCGCGCCGCCTCGCGGATCCAGCGCCACGCGCTGGTCGAGTTGAAGAACCGGGTCGAGGTGCTGGCGTGAGTGAAGTGGCCGTCGGACTCGACGTGGGCGGCACCAAGGCACTCGCGGTGTTGGTGAGTCGCGACGGTGAGATTCTCGACGAACTGCGCACTTCGACACCCCACGATGCCGAGGGCGGCGCGGGGGCCGCCACCGCGCGGGTGCTGGCTGAGCAGGTCACCACCTTCGCCGAGCGCCACGGGCTCGACGTGACCACGCTGGCCATCGGCGTCGGCATGCCGGGCATGGTGCGACGCGACGGCCGTCTGGCCTTCGCCCCCAACCTGCAAACGGTGTCGGGCGCGTCGTTCCCCGAGTTGCTACGCGATTCGATCGGCGCCACCGCGGTGTTCATGGAGAACGACGGAAATTGCGCCGCCCTGGGCGAGTACGCCTGGGGTGCGGGGCGCGGCGTCGACAATTTTGTGATGGTCACGCTCGGTACCGGTATCGGGGGTGGCATCATCGCCAACGGCGCGTTGGTGCGCGGACGCAGTGGATTCGGTGGGGAGATCGGTCATATGGCGGTCGAGGCGCGCGGCGCGTTGTGCGGGTGCGGCGGCTACGGCTGTTGGGAGCGCTACGCGTCGGGGAACGGGTTGGCGCGCCTCGCTTTCGAGTGGGCCTCTGAGGGTCGCCTACCGCGGCTCACGGCTCAACGCGGGGGTGCCCAGAACGTGCGCGGCGAGGACGTGACGACGGCCGCGCGCGACGGCGACGACGAGGCGATCTCGCTCATGAACGAGGTGGCGTGGTGGCTCGCTCGGGGACTGGCCAATCTCGTCGCCATTTTGGACACCGGTCACTTCGTCATCGGAGGGGGACTCTCGGCCGCCTCGGATCAGTTGCTGCCCAGCGCGCGTGAGTACCTGGCGGAGTTGACCTTCGGCTACGACAAGCGACCGCCCATCGTGGTCGTCCCCTCGGGACTCACGGTGCACGCCGGGGCGCTGGGTGCCGCGCGGGTGGCCTTCGACCGTCAGGCATGAGGGTCGGCGTCGTCCTCCCGACGTTTCGCGACGCGGCGGACGACGCCCTCGAGGTGGCGCGACGCTGCGACGAGCTGGGTCTCGACGGCGTCTTCGCCTACGACCACCTCTGGCCCATGGGCTCTCCGACGCGTCCGTCGCTGGCGCCCTTTCCGGTACTCGCCGCGGTGGCCGCGAGGTCCTCGTCGTTATGGCTCGGGCCCCTGGTGGCGCGCGTGGGGATGGTGGGCCCTCGTCACCTCGTCGGTCAGTTCCGGTCGCTCGCTTTGGTCGCCCCCGGTCGAGTCGTCGCGGCCATCGGGACTGGTGACGCGAAGTCCCGCGACGAGCTCGAGGCGTACGGACTGGCGATGCGCAGTGCCGAGGAGCGCCGCGAGGAGGTGGAGTCCGTCGCGCGCACCCTGCGCGGGGAGATGCCGGTGTGGATCGGCGCGGGGGCCGAGGCCACCAACGACCTGGCGCGCCGCCTCGGGGTGGCCCTCAACGTCTGGGACGCCGATGCCGCCCGAACCGCGCACCTCTCGGCGCAGGGACCGGTGACGTGGGCGGGTCCGGGTCGCGACGACCTCGCGCAGTTGCTCGACGAGGTGGCCCGGGCCGGGGCGCAGTGGGCCGTGCTCGCGCCGGGGGCGGACCTCGGGGCCCTCGCCGACTGGCGACACCGGGGGTGAATGCTAAATTTTGATGATGGAATTCCGTCGAATCAACGGCCTGCCCCCGTACGTCTTTGCGACCATTAACGGCATGAAGGCCGCCGCCCGTTCCCAGGGCCGTGACATCGTCGACTTCGGTTTCGGTAACCCCGACCTCCCCAGTCCGGACCTCGCCGTGGAGAAGTTGGCCGAGGCCGCCCACAACCCGAAGAATCACCGCTACAGCGCGAGTCGGGGCCTACCCAACCTGCGTTTGGCGATGGCCACGCGGTACAAGAAGGTGTTCAACGTCGACCTCGACCCCGAGACCGAGGTGGTCACCACCATCGGTGCCAAGGAGGGGCTCACCCACTTGATGTGGGTGCTGCTGGGACCCGGCGACACCGCGATCGTGCCCTCGCCGAGTTACCCCATCCACTTGGCCGGTCCGGGCTTCGCCGGCGCGCAGGTGATCACCATCCCGATGGTCGACCCGGGGGCGAGCACCAACGACCCCGGCGATGATTTCTTCGACGGGCTGTTGGCGGCGTGGGAGAAGGCTACGGTCAAGCCCCGGGTCATCATCTGCTCCTTCCCGCACAATCCCACCAGCGCCTGCGTGGACCTGGCCTTCATGGAACGACTGGTGAACTTCGCGCTCGAACACGAGGTGATCATCTGTCACGACTTCGCTTACGCCGACCTCGGCTTCGACGGCTACCAGCCTCCCTCC
>JAKCEC010000093.1 GCA_021841725.1 Actinomycetes bacterium
GGCCAGCACGGGCAGGCCGACGTGACGCCAGTACCGCCACTTCGACGCGCCGAGGTTGGCGGCGGCCTCACGCCACTGCGGACGCAGCCCGTTGAGGGCGGGGGTGATCACGAGGACCATCAGGGGGACTTGGAAGTACAGGTAGACCAGGGCGACGCCGCTGAACTTATAGAGGGTCCAGCCGTGGTCGTAGGGGTTCAGACCGACGCGGCCGAGCCACGCGGTCGCGACGCCGGCGGGCCCGAGGGACGCGACGAACATGAAGGCCAGGTTGACGCCCCCGAAGTTGGCCAGGACGCCCGACGCCGCGGCGACGAGTCGCCGGAACAGTTCGTGATCGGACTGCGCAATGGCGTAGGCGATCACGGTGCCGACGACACCGGGGATGAGGGCGGTCACGACGGCGAGTTTGATACTCGTCTCGAAGCCCAGGAGGTACTGGCCACCGTGGGTGATCACCTTGATGTTGTTCAAGGTCGGTTGGCCCGTGCGGGTCTGAAAGGCCAGGGTCGCGATGATGTAGGTGGGAATGCCCAGACCGACCCCGACGTAGACCAGGAAGGGCAGGACGGGCAGGAACGTGCGAACGCGACGACGCATCTCCGACGTCGCCGTGGCGCGTCCCTCGACACCGCGAAGGGAGGCCGCGGTGTCGAGGGACGAGGTGAACGCCATGGTGCTGCGCCTACCGGATCAACCGGCGGCACCGACCTCAGCGGCCCAGTGGGCGGCCACGACGGCCTTGGCCGCGGCGAGCTGGGAGAGGGTCGGGTACTTCGTGGCGCCCTGGGGCGCCGCCGGCAGCAACTTCAGGTACGACTGGTCGACCGTGCCCGCCTTGGTCATCGCCGCCAACTCAATGGGCCGCGCGTAACCCTGCAGGAACAGGTTCTGACCCACGGTCGAGTACAAGTACTCCTCCCACAGTCGAGCGGCCGCGGGGTGCGGTGCGTCGGCGGTGATGGCCTGGGTGTAGTACGCGGCGTAGTTCGCGTCGGTGGGGATGCTGACCTTCCACGTCTTGAGGGTCGCCTGAATGCCGTTCTGTAGGTAGTCCCACCAAATCAGGATCGGCGTGGTGCCCGACGCCGCGGTCGCGGCGCTGCCGCCGGGGACGAAGTTACCGATCTTGTTCAGGTTCGCGAAGTACTTGATACCGGGCTCGATGTTGTTGAACGAACCACCATTGGCCAGCGAGGCGGCGAACACCGCGCCGAAGGCGGCTCCCGCTTGGGTGGGGTCACCGTTGATGCCCACTTGGTTCTTGTACATCGGGTTGGTCAACTGGGCGAACGACGTCGGGCACTTGGTGACCTTGGCGGTGTCGCACCCGATCGAGACGTACCCGCCGTAGTCGTCGAACCAACGACCGGTGGGACTCTTCGTCGCCGCCGGGATCGAGTTCCACGTCTGGACCTTGTAGGGGGCCAGCAGCTGGGCGTTCTCGACGGCGTAACTGGTACCCACGTCCAAGACGTCGGGTGCCGCCGCGCGGCCCTTATCGTTCATGACGGCCGTGATCTCGTCCTGACTGGAACCGTTGGGGTTCTCGTCGTTGATCTTGATGCCGTACTTGGCCGTGAAGTCTTTCATGATGGCGCCGTAGTTGGCCCACCCCTGCAGCGGCAGGGTGATGACGTTGATCGAACCCTCGGCCTTCGCGGCGGCCACCAACGCCGCCATCCCCTTCGCTCCCGACACGGACTGCACCGTGGACCAATTGGTCGTCGAGGACGCGTGGGCGGAACCACTGGTGATCGAGACACCGATCGCCAGCGAACTCAGCACACCGGCGGCTGCGGCCACCTTCAGTTTGTTCAACACTCGTACTCCTCCTGAATTTGAGCACCGCGGTGGTGACTCCCAGCGAACTGTAGAGAGGCTGGGTAATCCCGGGGCGACGGATGTCCCGGCAACGCGTGACGGTTCCTCCAACGACGTGGAAATCTTTGGCGCCTCAGAGTGAACGGTCGGTGACGATCGCACCAAAGAGTTGCGACACCGAGTCGATGACGAGGTCGGCGCCGTGTTCGCGGAGCCGAGCGTCGTCGTCGGTGCCCGTGCGTACACCGATCCGCCGACCGGCCCCCGCGCGTACCCCGGCCGTCATGTCGGCGGCGGTGTCACCCACGACAGCGACGTTGGACATCGCGGTGACGCGCGCGCGCAGGGCGCACACCCACAACATGTCCGGCGCCGGACGACCGCGCCCCGCGTCCGCCGGCGAGACCCGCACGTCCACCAGGTCGCGCCAGCCCAACTGTTCGATCAACAGTTCGCGCGTGGCGGGCGAGAAGCCGGTGGTGAGGGCGACGCCGACGCCGGCGCGCTGGAGCGCCTCGAGGGTGTCGCGCGCACCGGTGATCTCGCGCACGCCGAAGTCGCGCGCGGCGTCGACGAAGTGGTCCTCGAAGAGCTGATTGGCGTGTTCGGCGCGGTCCGCGAAGAGGGCCCGGAACACGTCGATCTTCGACTGCCCCATGGTCTCGACGACGTACGCCCCGGCGCGGTGCGCGGCGCGCTCGTCGAGGTCGAGCGAGGCGAGGGTCCGTTGGAAGGCCTCGAGGACGAGGCCGTCGTCGCGCAGGGTGGTTCCCGCCATATCGCAACACACCAGTTCAATCACGGAAGCTCTCCTCGGCGATGGCCGGCGCGAGGGTCATGCCGCGTCCCCCGGCGCCGGTGACCAGGGTGACGCCCGAGGCGACGTCGCGGCGGAGGTAGACCTCGTCACTGCGCGCCGGGTCCACCTGGTGGTAGACGCCGGTCCAGCGCCGCTCGACGCGCGGCATCGCGGGGCCGATGAGGTGGCGCGCCGCGGCGAGGATGATGTCCAGGGGACGGTCCGGGGCGTCGAAGACGCCCGGGCGCTCCCCCTCGTGGGTGTCGCCCACGGTCAGGCCCCCGTGACAGCGCTGCTGGATCAGGAGTTGGATCGCGTAGTGGGCCGCGGTCGCCTCCTGGGGGGCCAACACCTCGAGGGCGTCGGCGCGAAAGTGCGGGTAGTAGCGAAACGTGTCCGCGTTGGCGATCGACGTCGTGAGCGGGTCGGCCAGGGGTTCGGTCTCGGCCATCTGGAGGCGCACGGTACGAAGGGGCTCACTCTCGACGAGTTCGCGGGCGAAACCGGTGAGCGACGCCCCGAGACAGAGGACGACGCGGTCGCCCGCGTGGACGTCGCCGCGGTGGTCGACGACCGCGCCGTCGCGCACGCCCACGAGTTCGCGCCCGGCGTGGTAACGGTAGCGCCCACTCGAGATGAGGGCGTGCCGTAGGGCGGCGAGGGCCACGCGCGATTCCACCGCGGCGTCGCGTTCGCAGTAGAGCCCCGCGATGAACTGGCCCCGCACGACCGGGTTGCGCACGAGGACCTCCGCGCGCGTCATGAGGTCGAAGCCGCGCCGCGCGGCGTCGGGACGTTGGGTGGCGCGCCGCGCCACCTCGACCTCGTCGTCGTCGGCCAGCAGGGTGAAGGAGCCGTTGGCTCGAAACCTGATACCGGGTACGTCCTGAGCGATGACCTCCCAGAGGTGGCGCGCGCGCAGGGCCAGTTCGAATTCGCGCCCCGGGGCCCGCCCACTGACCCAGATCAGGCCGAAGTTTCGCACCGAGGCGCCCGCGGGCACGGGGTCCCGCTCGAGGTGGACGACCTCGGCGCCGCCGGCCACGGCGAGGTAGGCGTGCAGGGTGCCCAAGATGCCCCCACCCACGACGACGACGCGCTCACCGCGCAGGCGGGGCTCGAGGGGCAGGGTCACGCCCGAAGGGTACGACGCGCAGATGGTGCGTGGGTGACGCGCGGGTGTCGTCGACGCGATATCTCCTCGACGCCGCGTTCACCCTCGGGAGTGGTGGCGACGTTGCGGGGACGGTGTTAAGAATGGCGGAGACGACGACGACGAAGGGGCAACCGTGGCTGAACACATCGAAGAAGGGCTCCCCGAATTCTCCGACGCCGAGAGTACCGGTGTGGCGCACCGCGTACTGGGCACGACCCTGCCCGTGCTCGAGGTGCAACTCCAGCCGGGCCAGTCGGTCATCTCCCAGGGCGGTGAGATGTCGTGGATGACGCCGACGGTGACCATGTCGACCCAGACCAGCGGCGCGGGGGGGTCGGGCCTCGCGGGGGTCTTCAAACGCGCGGTCGCGGGGGGGACCATCTTCATGTCGGAGTTCCGCGCCCAGGGGGGCGTCGGCGTGGTGGCCTTCGCGGCCAAGATGCCCGGCCACATCCGACCCATCAACGTGAGCGCGACGCGAGAGTACATGGTGTCGCGTCACGGCTTTCTCGCCGCGACCGACGCAGTGACCCTGAACTTGGGTTTCCAACAGAAACTGGGCGTGGGCATCTTCTCGGGCAATGGGTTCGTACTCCAACGCATCGCGGGCGAGGGGACCGCGTGGATCGAACTCTCGGGTGAACTGGTCACCTACGACCTGGCGGCGGGGGAAACCATGTTGGTGCACCCCGGACACATCGGACTCTTTGACGCGAGCGTGCAGCTCGATATCCAGATGGTGCGCGGGATCAAGAACATGCTCTTCGGGGCCGACACGATCTTCTTGGCCCAACTGACCGGTCCGGGTACCGTGTACCTGCAGACCATGACCGTGCCCGGGCTCGCCCACGCCCTCGCGCCGTACATGCCGGCCAACGAGGGTGGTCGCGGCGGCGGCGGTATCAATATCGGCGGGTTCAACCTGGGTTGACCCGAGTGCCGCCACGTCACGCGCGGGCCCTACACTCGAGTCTTCGCCCACGACGCTACACAAGGGGGACACGGTGGAAAAAGAGGAATTGCGTGAAGCGCCCTACGAGGTCGGGCGTTCGCGCCTCTTCGACCAGATGAACGCGCGCGCGGGCGCCTTCACCCACGTGCGACGTCTCACCAATCCCGAGGGCGCGCGCATCACGTTGCACTACTCCCCGGGCGCGCGCGTCGAAGCCTGGCATCAGTCCGGCGCCGAGCTGGCCGCCCTGTACTCGTGGAACGGGGCCTGGGTCCTCTTCGACCGTTTCCACACGTCCGAGGGGACCGACACGGTCGTCGTCGTCTCGGCGGCGACCCTGGACCTGCAAGTGCGCGCCAGCGAACTCCTCGAGGCGACGTCGCCCGGGGCCACGCCCACCGGGAGAAGCGGGTCCCTCGATGAGTGAGCTGGTCGCCAATCCGTTGGCCTTCGCGATCGAGGAGTTCAACGTGGCGATCAACACCCACGGGAATTTCACCTACGTCCGTTTCGGACGTGACCTCGATCGCCTGCGCCTGCGCCTCCAGGACGGCCACGAGACGCGACTGGTACGCCGACTCACCGACCTCGACGGGGGCGTCACCTCGCTCTTCGAGTGCGAGTCGACCGGGGCCGTGATCCTGGTGCGCGAGGACCACCTCTGTGACGTGGAGGACTGTGATTTCGAGATGGGCGACGTGTCGATCTCGGCGCGCTCGCACGACGGGCTCACGGCCACGATCACCCTCCTCGAATTCGACGGCGAGGACCCCGACGAATTCCTCGGCTCGATCCACCCGGGCTAGGGCCGATTCGAGAACCGTCGGGTGCGTGACGGCGCCCGTCTGGGAATCGACTGTGAATGCGAGATCGACCCGGCGGGCTCCGTAGCGCCAGAAGGGCGCTGGTAGGATTGAACGACCGTACGGCCCCTGGGCGGGGTGCGGCACGTGACGACGCGCGAGGCGCCGTCGAGCAATCGAGGAGTTGACATGAAGGTACTGGTTCTGGGCGGCGACGGATTTTGTGGCTGGCCCACGGCACTGCACCTTTCGGACATCGGT
>JAKCEC010000002.1 GCA_021841725.1 Actinomycetes bacterium
CCCTTGGCGATGCCCAGGCGGTCGTCGAGTTCGTTGAGGCTCTGACCGATCTTGCCGTAGGGACCGGCCGCGGCGCGCTGCGCCCGCTTGGTGTTGAGGGTCTGACTCATGAGCGCTCCCAGAATCCCGGCCCGACGGGCTGATTGAAGTCCGACTGCGACTGCAGGTACCCGCCGGCGTCGAACTGCAGCGGCAATTGCGGCAGGGGACGCGGGGCGGGTCCGAAGTTCGGGATGCAACCGTTGGTCACGTCGAACATCGACTGGTGGCACGGGCAGACCAGCAGCTGCAGCTGCTGCTCGTAGAGGCCGACCGGACAACCCAGGTGCGTGCAGAGTTTGGAATAGGCCAGGTACCCCGCCGGACCCCAGGTCTCACGACCCTTTTGGGTCACGAAGTCTTCGTTCGAGATGCGGATGAGCACGGTCTGATCGACCGCCTGTCCGTTATCGGTGTTCTCGAGTCCCTCCGGGTAGACGGTGACGATCGAGCCGATGGCCAGGTCGTCGCGGTGCACGCGCCGACCGGTGATGTCCACCAGGTACGTGCCCTTGGTCCAGTCGGTGTGAAACAGCGTGCCCTTGGGCAGCGGCCCGAGGGAGCGCACCAGGGGGAAGGCCGCGACGACTCCGAAGATGCCCATGCCCGCGCCCAGCAGTCCCCCGAGGAACTTGCGGCGCTTGATGACGCCCCCGCCGCGCTCGACGATCGCCGCGGCGAAGGCGTTGCGCTCGTCGGCGGAGCTGGCCAGGGTGTGACGTTCCTCGACGAAGGGCCCACGCGGCATGAGGTACTTGCCCCACGCGATCAGGCCGGTGCCCATGAGCGTGAGACCACCGCCCAGGGTGACCCCCAGGGTCCAGGGCGCCGCGTTAACCCAGTAGCACGCCCCGAAGCCCGCGAGGAGCGCGATGCCCACGAGGAACGTGACGGCGATGACCTTCTCCACGAGTTCGGGACGGCGCGCGGCCGGCTGCAGCCGCGGATCGTCGGCGGACACCGTACTCAACTGCACCGGGGTGCGCTGTTCGTGTTCGCTCACTGGCGCTCTCCTACCCAAAATCCGACGAGGGCCAGGAGGCCCACGCCCAACAACAGTCCTACGAATCCCTCCGCCACCGGGCCGAGCCCACCCAGGCCGAAACCGCCCGGGTTCTGGGGGTGTTGAATCTCCGTGGTGACGTACTTGACGATGTCGGCCACCTGGAAGTCGCTTAGGTTGCCCGTGAAGCGCGGCATGTTACCCGGGCCGGTGCGGATGGCCTCGACCACCTGGTAGGCCGGGATGTTGCGCAGCGACGGCGCGAACGTCCCCGCCGCCAAGGCGTCGCCGTCGCCCTCGATGGTGTGGCACGCCGCGCAATTCAACGCGAACAGGGCCGCGCCGTCGGAGACGTTGGCGCTGCTGAGGTTGGGCGAGGGGATGTCGGGGTAACTCGGGCTCAGGGAGTTCACCCACGCCGCCACCGCGAGCGCCTGCTGGTGCGAGAGACGCGGGGTGCGACGGTTGGCCTGCACCGCGCGCGGATCCGCGGCGGGCATCCGGCCCGACTCGATCCAGAAGTCGATGGTCGCCGGACCCAGGCCCACCAGATTCGGGTAGGCCCCCGACGTCCCGTTCGCGGGCACCCCGTTAGCCGCCGTGCCGTGACACGACGCGCAGTTCTCTAAGAAGAGGGACTGGCCCAGGGTCGCCAGGGCCGACGGGGGCGCCGTGTACGTGATAGCGCTGTTGCCGTAACTGACCACCTGGCCCGCGGCGTTGCGGTGCACGATGGTGGAGTTCGGGGTACCGGCGTTGGCGCGACCCGTCTGAAACGGCGTCTGCGTCGTCGTGGCGGCCGCGGCCACGGAGGCGAGGCTCACCACGGGACCGGCGACGACGAGCGCGGCCAGGGCAAAAAAGGGAACTCGAGAGCGACGCTTCATCAAACCTACTTCAGGAGGAACAGGGACGAGTACAACCCGATCCACACGACGTCGACGAAGTGCCAGTAGTAGCTGACCCCCTGGAACGTGGAGAGTTCGCCCGGGTCCCCCTCGGTGCCGCGCATGCGGATGAGCAGGAACAGCATGGCCACCAGTCCGAGGAAGACGTGCAGGCCGTGAATCCCCGTGGTGATGAAGAACACCGAGCCGTAGGAGTTCGTGTACCACCGCGTGGCCAGGTGGGTCCACTCGTAGACCTGGTTACCGACGAAGGCGGTGCCCATGATGATGGTGATGATCACCCACCGACGGGCCTCGGCCCGCCGACGGTGCTCGATCAGCCATACCGCCCACTGCATGGTAAACGACGACGCCACCAGAATGATCGTAAAAATGCCCGACTGCAGCACGTCGAGGTGGGTTCCCTGAGGGGGCCACGCGGCGAGGTGTGCTCGGATGGTAAAAAGCGCGGCGAAGAGTCCCGAGAAGAACATCAGCTCGCTGCCGAGCCAAATCATCACGCCGATGGCCAGCATCGGAGGACGATCGTGGACGATCTTCTCTTGCTCCGCCAGGCTATTGAGGGGAATCGCCTGACTCACGCCTTACTTTCTACCAAAGATTGAGAGGGGTCCGCGACGTTCCGGGCGATTACTGGTCATCGAATGGTCTCGGGTAGTTCTCGCGTCGCCAAAATCGCTAGTCGTCGCGTCGGTCGGGTCATCGCGACGTAGAGCGTGCGCAGGCCGCGCGGCGTGCTGAGTTCGCCACCGCGCGCTCCGCGCGCGACGATGTCGCCGGGCTCGACCACCACGGTAGCGTCGAATTCGAGCCCGTTGGCGTTCTCGGCGCCGAGGACCACCAGGTCCGCGCCCAAACCCCGCGATTCGTGATCGCGCGGGTCCACCGCGTCGATGCCGCCCCGGGTGAGGGTGTGCACGACCTCCTCGACCCGCGACGACGTGACGATCACGGCGCAGCGACCGGGCGCCACCGCCGCCACCTCGCGACGCACCGCGGCGACCAGCGAGGTCGCGAAATCCTGGGGCGCGACGACCTCGACGACGGGAACGGACCCGGCGCGACGCACCGGACGGGGGGGTTCGAGGTCCGTGGCCGCCGCCCGCAACGTCGCGGCGGCGAACGTGAGGACCTCTTCGGGGGTGCGGTAACTGACCGTCAGGTCGACGCGCGTCGGGGCTCGGCGAGGCTCGAGCACGTCGAGTACCGAATTCCACGAGGCCGAGGACGACGCGGTGGTCGCCTGGCCCATGTCGCCCACGATGGTCATGGAACCCGTGAGGTCGCGACGCTTCAACACCCGTAACTCCATGGGCGAGAGGTCCTGGGCCTCGTCGACCACGATGTGACCGTAGGTCACGAACTCGGCCTCGTCGAGTTCGGCGCTGATACTGGGCGCGAGACGCTGCGCCTCTCGCAGCGCCGCGGCGCGAATGTCGCCGGAGAACGAATCCAGGTCGACCCCGTCGAGGACCCCCTCGGCGCTGGGTCGGATCAACGACCGCGGTCGCTTGCGGGGTCCGAGGAGCACCCGGGCCTCGTCGATGAGGGCGGCGTCGGCCTTCGTCCAGTGAATCTCCTCCAGGCTGGCGCTGCGCGCGCGCTCGAGGGAGGCCAGTTCGTCCTCGGTGAAGAGTCCCTTGCCCGCCGCGCGCAGGAGCGCGGGCGCGCCGAACAGGTCGTGCAGGAGGTCCTGACCCGACAGGCGCGGCCAGATCCGCTGCAGCATCTGCTTGAACTCGACCGTCGCGCGCAGCTGATCGGCCAGGTCCTCGAGGGCGCCGCCGTCCTCGGCGTCGTCGCGCACGAAGCGGTCGTGGTAGCGCGCCGCGAGACGGGACGCCACCTCTCGACCCACCGCCGAGCGACGTTGATTGTGGTTGCCCGGACGACGACGCGCGCGCTCGACCACGTCGACCGTGTCCTCGGGGCGCACCACGACGATGGCGCGACCGACCGGGATCGACACCTCCTGACGCAGGGGCCGCTCGCGGGTGCGCAGGGCTCGCGCGAGGAGTCGCGCCATACGCTCGTCGCCCTTGAGGCGGTCCACCTCCTCACTGTCGCGTCCGCGCACCTCGACGTTGGTCACCAACCCCGAAATCGTGGAGAGCGTGACCCCCGATTCACCCAGGGACGGGAGCACGTTCTCGATGTAGTTCAAGAACAGGGGATTGGGTCCCACCACCAACACCCCCTGACGCTCGAGCGTGGCCCGGTGGGTGAACAAGAGGTACGCCGCACGGTGCAGGGCCACCGCGGTCTTGCCGGTCCCCGGTCCGCCCTGCACGAGGAGCACGCCGGGGAGCGGATGACGGATGATCTGGTCCTGTTCGCCCTGGATGGTGGCCACGATGTCGGCCATACGGCCGGTGCGCGCGCGCCCCAGTGCCGCCAGCAGCGCCCCGGGCCCGCCGAGGGCCAGACCGCCGTCGACCAGACCTTCGTCGGTGGCGTCACGCTCGCCCCCGTCGGGCAGTTGCAGTTCGCCCATTTCGTTCGCGAAGTACTCGTCCTCGACGCCCAGGACCTCACGACCGCGGATCGCGACGTGACGTCGGCGCGCCAACCCCAGGGACTCGACACCGGTGGCCCGGTAGAAGGCCTCGGCGACGGGCGCGCGCCAGTCCACCACCAGCGGGTTCAAGTCGGCGTCGGACACCGCCAGGCGACCCACGTGATACGTATCACCGGGGCGATCGTTCTGGTCGAGGTAGTCGATGCGACCGAAGAACAGCGACTGGTCGCCGATGGCCAGCTGGTCGAGTCGTTGCAGGGCGGTGCCCATGACCACGTCGCGCTCCACGAGGTCGCCGGCACCGCGCATCGTGGCCACCGCCGCGGAGTCGCGCAGGGAACGCGCCTCGGCGCGCATGTGGTCGAGGGCGTCCAACGCGTCGTCGAGAAAATCCTGTTCCTCTTGAATCTCGCGCTCGTGAGCCATCGGACCTCTCTCGGTACTCGCAAATAGCGTTTGACGATTCTAGGGGACGCAGCGACGCCGCCGGGTCGCCGCGGCGGACCTAGGCTGAGGGCCGTCAAAGGAGCCGTGTGTCCGACCCCGTATTCCTCCGAGCCTGCCGCGCCGAGCCCGTGGACCGCGTCCCCGTGTGGTTCATGCGCCAGGCGGGCCGCTCCCTGCCCGAGTACCGGGCCCTGCGCGGGACCGGCTCCATCCTCGAGGCCATCGCCGACCCCGCGCTGGCCTGTGAGGTGACCCTGCAGCCCGTGCGCCGCTACGGCGTCGACGCCGCGATCCTGTTCTCGGACATCGTGGTGCCCTACCACGCGATTGGCTTCGGCGTCGACGTGGTCCCCGGACGCGGCCCCGTCATCGCGCAGCCCTTTCGCACCGCGCGCGACCTCGAGCGCCTACGGGACCTGAGCGACGCGGACATCGCCCACGTCACCGCCACCGTCGACCTGGTCGTCGCGGAGCTGGCGGCGAGTGACACCCCCCTGATCGGGTTCGCCGGGGCGCCCTTCACCGTGGCCAGCTACCTGATCGAAGGCGCCCCCACCCGTGACTTCGCACTCATCAAGTCGCTCATGCACGCCGACCCCGTGCTCTTCGATCGTCTCCTGGATCGACTCGTGGCCATCACCGTGGCCTTCTTGCGCGCCCAGGTGGCCCACGGGGCCCGAGCCCTCCAGCTCTTCGACTCCTGGGCGGGCGCCCTGACGCGCGACGAATACCGTCGCTTCGCCCTGCCCGCCACCCAGCGCGTCCTCGACGCGGTGGCGGACCTGGGCGTGCCCACCATCCTGTTCGGCGTGGGCACCGGGGAACTCCTGACGTTGATGACGACGGCGGGCTCCACGGTCCTGGGCATCGACTGGCACGTCGACCTCGACGAGGGTCGCCGCCGCGCCGCCAAGCCGGTCCAGGGCAATCTCGACCCCGCGCGCTGTCTCGGGGGAATCGATCTCGGCGTGACGGCCGCGCGCGAAGTCCTGGGGCGCGCCGGGCGCGAGGCGGGGTACATTTTCAACCTGGGGCACGGCGTTCTGCCCGCCACCGATCCCGCGGTGCTCGAGGCCGTGGTCCGCGTGGTCCACGACGAAGGAAGGGCGGGCGTGCAATGACCACTGGAGTTCTCGTGATGGCCTACGGCACGCCAACGACCCCCGCGGACGTCGAGGCCTACTACACCCGCATCCGCCACGGTCGGCCCCCGACGCCCGAGCTCCTCGAGGAGCTCGCGGGTCGCTACCGCGACATCGGCGGCACCTCGCCCCTGGCGCAGCGCACCGCCGCGCAGGTCGCCGCCCTCGCGTCGGCCCTCGAGGCCGAGGCGCCGGGGGAGTTCGACGTACGATTCGCCTCGAAGTACGAACCGCCGATGATCGAAGAGGTGGCGCCGGGCTTCGCCCGCGACGCGGTCACCCGGGTGATCGGACTGGTCCTGGCGCCGCACTCCTCCACGATGTCCACCGACCAGTACATGGCGCGCGCGCGCGCGGCCCTGGGTGCGGGCGTCGATTTCGTCGAGATCGGGGCCTGGTGGGCGGAGGCCGGTTTCTTGGAATTGATCGCGCAGCGCGTCCTCGACGCGCTGGCCCTCGTCCCGCTCGAACGCCGCGCCACGACCGAGGTGATCTTCTCGGCGCACTCACTGCCCGAGAAGATCCTGGCGACGGGTGACACCTACCCCGCCCAGTTGCGCGCGAGCGCCGAGGGGGCCGCGCGCCTCGCCGGCGTCACCGCGTGGGACCTCGCGTGGCAATCCGCCGGTCGCACGGCGGACCCCTGGATCGGTCCCGATATCCTCCAGGTCCTGCGCGACAAGGCCGCGGCCGGGCTGACCGACGTCGTCTCGTGCCCCATTGGTTTCGTCTCGGACCACCTCGAGGTCCTCTACGACATCGACATCCAGGCGCAGGCGCTGGCCCACGAGCTCGGCCTGCACCTCGTGCGCACGACCTCGCTCAACGACGACCCCGCCTTCATCGCGGTGTTGGCGTCCGTCGTGCGGAGCCGCGCGTGAGCGCGCGACCCTCGGTCGTCATCGTCGGGGGCGGCATCGCGGGCCTGGCCGCGGCCTGGGAGCTCACCGGCGCGGGTGAGGGGCCGAGCGACTCGACCCCGCGCGTCGAGATCCTCGAGGCGGCGGCGCAACTGGGCGGGGCCCTGGCCGGGGCCGACTTCGCCGGGCGCTTCGTCGATCTCGGACCCGACGGCTTCCTCGCGCGCCGTCCCGAGGCGGTGACCCTGGCGCGAGAACTCGGCCTCGACGACCGCCTCGAGGGCATCGCGGCGGCGGGGGCCTCCATCTGGCTACGCGGCGCGCTCGAACCACTCCCCGAGGGCCTGGTCCTGGGCGTGCCCACCGACGCCGCGGCCCTCAAGAGGATGCGCGGCCTGTCGTGGAGCTCGCGCTGGGCGGCCTGGCGCGACCAACACGCGCCGCGGCGTCTCGCGGTCACCGACGACGTGAGCATCGGCGCCATCTTGCGCACGAAACTGGGCAGCGAGTTGACCTACCAGTTGATCGAACCCATGGTCGGGGGCATCCAGGCGGGTCGCGTCGACCAACTCTCGGCCGCGGCCGTCTTCCCGGCCCTCTACGAGGCCGCCCAGCGCGGCGGCTCGATCATGAAGGCCCTGCGCGGGGCGGCCGGTCCCGCGACCGGGGCCGCCGCGGCCGCGGCGGGACCCCTCTTCATGTCCTTGACCAGTGGCGTGGGCTCACTGACGGGTGAGCTCGAGCGCCAGCTGCGCGCACGCGGCGTGGTGATCCGCACCGCCACCCCCGCCACCGCGTTGCGGTCCGCGCCGTCGAGTCCCTACCCCTGGGAGGTGGACACCGCCGCCACGACGACCGGGGCCACCGCGGTCATCGTGGCCGCCCCGGCACCCACGGCCGGCCAGCTGACGGCCCACCTCGACCCCCACCTCGCGGCGCTGTCGAGCGTCGACAGCGCGGGCGCGGTGATCGTGACCCTTCTCTTTGACACCGCCGACACGCAGCTGCCGCCCACCGGGACGGGCGTGCTGATCCCCCTGGGTAGCGAGTGGGGCGACGACGTCATGATGACCACCGCACTCACCTTCCTCGACCGCAAGTGGCCCCACCTGCGCCGCGACGGCCAGATCCTGTTGCGCGCCCACGTCGGACGCATCGACGACCGACGCAGCGAGGCGCTCGGGGACGAGGCCCTGAGCGAACGCGTCATCGGCGAGGTCACCACCGTGCTCGGACGGGTGGGTCGGCCCCTGGCGACCCGCGTGCAACGCTGGCCCCACGGTCTACCCCAGTACTACGTGGGACACCTGGATCTGATTGAGCGGGCGCGTCAGGCGTTGGCCCCCACGGCGATCCGTCTCGCCGGTAGCGCCTACGACGGCGTGGGGATCCCCGCCAGTATCGGCTCGGGACGGCGCGCGGCCCGTGAGGTACGCGACCTGCTCAACGTCGACGCCGGAGGAACGCGTCGCGCCTAGAGGTAGTAGCCCGAGTGGATGTAGAGGCACGGGACGCCCTCGGCCACGTACATCGCGTGATTCCCGGGGTCGTCCTCGAAGGACAGGCGGACCTCGAATCCGGCCGCCTGGATGTCGTGCAGGACGTCGCGCTTGAACGCCGAGACCCCCGAATAGTCGCCGAAGTCGCGCGTGACCAGTAGGTCCCAGCGCACGGCGAACCGTTCGAGCCACTCCACCGTCTGGGCCTGCACCCGCCGGGGCCGCCCGGTCACGAGCAGGACCGCCAGGGAGGGGTCGAGCAGGTCCAGGAGCCGCGACGTCTCCGGAATCAGGGGGTCCTGGTCGCACGCGTCGAAGAACGCGCGCCAGTCGCCGTCGCCGCGCAGGTGTTGGCGCCCGGAGGCGTCGGCGAGTACGCCGTCGATGTCCACGACGACGCAGGGACGGTCACGCAGTGGCCCGCGGCGCCAGTACCAGTGTTCTTGAGGGTTGGTGGTCGACATACGCTTTCGAGGGGTGGACGGAGAACAATCTCTGCGAGACTAGACGTCATGGCAGCGATCGAGCGGCACACGCTACCCATACCTTACGGTCATCACGTCTTCGTCGTCAGCGACCTCAGTCTGTCGGCGCTGACCTCGACGATGAGCCGTCCGCTGGTCGAGTTGACGACGCTCCTCGGCGACATCGACGACCCCGCCGTCGTGGTGGTCGCCGGCAACCTCTTCTTTCCGCGTCCCGGGCACGCGTTCGCCGACGAGGTCGCGACGACCCTGGCCCACCTGAGCGACTTCGTCGACGCCGTGCGCGCCTTCGTCGCGCACGAGACCCACCAGTTCTTCGTCGTGCCCGGCAGTGACGACGCGCTCCTCGCCAGCGACGACCGCGCCCAGGCACTCCTGCGCGACGTGGGGGCGGTGCTCGCCAGCGACCTCGTGCTCCAGGTCGCGTCGTCGCGGGGCGTGCGCGACCTCGCCATCGCCGCGGGGTCGCACCGCATCGACCTCGACAACGTGGACCCGGCCGACCGCGCCGACGCCGACCGCCTCGAGGATCCCGCCGCCCTCGCGAGTTTCGTGGCCTCGCGGGTGCTCTACCGTCGCCTCGCCCCGTGGATCTGGCTGGTGCTCATCGCCCTCGCCGCCGCCGACGCCTTCAACTCCTTGACCATGCTGGTCGGTCACTTCACGCACCACGTCTACCAAGTGCACGCGCCCCACACCAACAGTTTCTGGGGCAACCTGATCGTCAACCTGGTCGTCTTGGTCTCGGCGGAGGCCCTGGTGGTCGGCGCCGCGAGTCTGGTGGTGCGCCGGCGTTTCAATCGTTCGCACCGGGGCGACGCCGAGAGCGAGCCCCTGGCCAACACCCTCGTCGACGGCGAGAACGCCCTGGATTTCGCGCGACGGATCGTCGAACGTGGGGGGGTCGGCGCGGTCATCGGCGGTGCCCCCCGTCCGGCCCTGGCCTTCCTCGACCGCGGCGTCTGCGCGGTGCCCGGCCCCTCGCGCACCGTCTTGATCAAGCGCGAGGGACGCGCGGGACTGCCGCCGGTGTTCACCTCGGTCCTGCGCCTGGGCATCGTGGAGATCGAGGCCGCCAGCGACGTCCAGGTGCGTCTCATCGGGGGCGAGTCCGCGCTGTCGAGGTCGCGCGCCCTCGAGCGCCTCGTGGGGGGTTCCCCCGCGCAGGTGGGTCCCCCGCCGGGCACCACCACGCTCGGGTCCTGGCCCCACGGGGCGCCCTTCCCCGTCTCGGAGAACCGACTGCACCTGCAACGCCAGCAGCGCTCGGTGCGCCGCTGGGCCAGCGGACTGCTCTTCCTCGACGGTCTGGTGAACGTCGCGGTCACGGCGTCGCCCCCCCTGCGCACGCGCCTGCACACGGTCCTGACCATCTTGCCCCTCGGCGTGGCCCAGAGCGCGGCCGTCATCACGGCCGTGGCCGGCATCGCCATGATCATGCTCGCGCGCGGCGTGCGCCGGGGCCAGCGCCGGGCCTGGTTCTTGGCCCTGGCCGCGCTGGCCATCACGGTGGTCGCCCACCTGGCGCGGGGGGGATCGTTGCTGGCCTCGGTGGTCGCGGCCGCTTTGGCCGTGTTCCTCCTGCTGCAGCGTCGCCTGTTCCTCGCCGCGTCGGACCGCACCAGCGCCAGTACGATCCTGCCGCGTCTACTCGGTATCGCGGTCATCGCGGTCGTCGCGGCCTCCCTCGGCGTCGAGGCGGCGGCGCGCCATCGCCACCACCTGCCGAACTTCGGCGTGGTGTTGATGGGGTGCGTGGAGCGCCTGGTCGGCCAGTACAGCATCGTCCTGCCCGATCGCACCACCGACTTCGTCGACCCCGTCCTGTTGACGATCGGCGTCTCGATCGTGATCGCGACGCTCTACGTGCTGACCCGCCCGGTGGTGGACCGCCGACTCTCGAGCAACGCGACGAGCGCCGAACGGCGCGTCGCGGAGTTGCGCGCGCGCGACATCGTGCGCCGTCACGGCCGCGGGACCCTGGACTACTTCGCCCTGCGCGACGACAAGCAGTTCTTCTTCTTTCGCGACTCCCTCGTCGCCTACGCCGTCTACGGCGGCGTGGCGCTCATCTCGCCCGACCCCCTCGGCCCCGAGGCCGAGCGCACCGAGGTCTTCAACGCCTTTCGCGCGTACGCCGAAGCGCGCGGCTGGACCATCGCCATCATGGGCGCCGGCGCCGACTGGCTCGGCACCTACCACGCGGCCGGGATGCACTACCTCTACCTCGGCGACGAGGCCATCGTCGACGTCCAGAAGTTCTCGCTCGAGGGCGGCAAGATGAAGGGACTGCGTCAGGCCACCACGCGCCTGAAGAAGCACGGCTACACGGTGCAGTTCCTGGACCCCGCCGACATCGACCCGGCCCAGGTCACCGGCGTGCTCGAGCTGATCTCGATGCTGCGACGTGGCGAAGGCGAACGCGGATTCTCCATGATGCTCGGGCGGCTCTTCGACCCCAAGGACAAGGGCCTTCTGCTCACCCTGGTCTACGGACCCGACCATCGACCGGCGGCGGCGTGTCAGTTCGTGCCCTCGCCCGCCCTGCGCGGGTACTCCCTCGACCTCATGCGTCGCGACCCCGGCGAACACCCCAACGGCCTGATCGACTTCGCGCTGTGCGCCACCATCGACTACCTGCGCCAGCAGGGGGCCCAGGGGCTCAGCCTCAACTTCGCGGCGTTCCGTTCGGTACTCGACGGTGAACGCGGCGAGGGGACCTTCACCCGCGTCGAGCGCTGGACGCTCAAGCGCCTCTCGGGCATCTTGCCCATCGAATCGCTCTGGCTCTTCAACGCCAAGTACCACCCGCGCTGGATGCCGCGCTACATCGTCTACCCCGCCGCCGAGAGTTTCGTGCCGGTGGTGGCGGCGATCCTGCGCGCCGAGTCCATCACCGAGATCCCGGTGCTGGGGCGCTTCCTCACCAACGATCCGCGCAACCGACCCGGTACGGTCGTGCCCGACGACGTCCTCGCCGCCGCCCAGCGGGTGGACGAGCAGGTCGACCAGGGGGCGTAGTTCAGGCGCCGGGGAGCACCGTCACCCACGACGGGGCCGAGCGGTAGCTCACCCCGTAGCCCGCGTAGCTCGCCCACACCGCGGCGCGCCCGAGCGGCGGGTCCGCCACCGTCAGGAGGCATTCGCCGAAGGGGCTCGCGACGCAGGTGAGGATGCGCGCACCCACGTGCACCGTGATGGGACTCTGGGGATAGATCCCCTCGGCGTTGGCGACGACGCCGGTGACCTGCACGATGAGCGGCTGGCCCGCGCGCACCACCGGGGCCGGCGAGCGCGCCTGCAGGGTCCAGTGGGCCACCGCGATGAGCCACTGCGGATCGGTGGGCGCCGAGTAGCCGAAACGATTGTGGGCCTGGGTGCTCACCGAGTAGACGACGCCGTTGGCGAGGCCGCGAATGACGCAATTGGGCTGGTAGTCGACCGACGCGTGGCACGTCCACGCCCGGGTCCCGTCGGTGACCGTGACGAGGTACCCGTCCACGGGCGCCCCCCCGGGGCTGGTCGGCGGATGCTGATAGGTCCACACCTGTCCGCTGGCGACGTTGCCCGACACGTCGTTCGGCGGCGTCGCCACGGTGGGGCCGCAGTACCCGCTCACCGCGCGCGTCGCGATGGTGCCCGCGCTGTCCACGGCCACGAAGGCGAGGTCCCCGTAGCCCACCCCCGTCCAGTCGGCCGTCGCGTCGGTGGGTACCGCCGTGGCGTTCCAGGACGTCGCGGAGTGCGACGTGATCATCTCATTGACGTGACCCGTCACCTGGCCCGTCGCCACGAAGGTGCCGCACCCGAAGGTCGAGGCGTTCATCTGCTGGAGCGTGTTCGTGCGGTGCACGACCCACACGTAGCCGAGCATCGACGTCGCGGCCAGGCCCTGGGGACTGAACGCGCTGAAGACCCCGTTGCCGTAACTCACGGCGAACCACGCGGCGCCGGGGACGCTGATGGGGTAGAAGCTCCAGTGCACGCCGTCGAGTGAGATCAGGGCGTCGCCGTCACCACTGTCGACCGCGATGAAGCGTCCGGCGCCGAACGTGATCGAATTCAGGAGGAACTGCGAACGCACCCAGGTGACGGCCCAGTGGACCCCGTCGCTCGAGGTGATGAACTGGCCCTGGGCGCTGACCGCGACGAAGCGCCCCGCGCCGAAGGCCACCCCGGTCCACTCGCCGACGGGGCCGGGCAGCGCACTCCAGTGCACGCCGTCACTCGAGATCATCTCCTCGGGCGCACCGGTGGCGACGGACAGGGCCACGAACCGGCCGTCGCCGAAGGCCACCGACTGCCACGCACCCGCGGGGGCGGCGTGCAACGACCAGTGCGTCGCGTCGCGCGAGACGGCGACCGACGACCCGTGCCCGACGACCACGAATCGACCGGCCGCGTACGTCGTGGCGTACCAACTGGCGATCCCCGGTGACTGCGAGGTCACGCGCCACGCGCTCGGTGGCGCCACCGCCACCGCGGGACCAGTGACGCCCGCCAGCAACGACGTCACCAACGCCGCCGCGACCACGACGCGTCGCGTCGCCCGGCGTTCCCGAACACCCACGTTTTTCATTGTATAGCCACCATGTCATCGTGAACACACCCCGAGCCCCACCCGTTCGCAACAGCGCCACAATTCGCTCGCGTTCCGTCCGCGTCGGCCCTCGGGCCCGCGAGACGGTGGCATCATGGAGGGCGTGCGACGGGCGACGTCTTTCAAGGTGGGGGGCTCGCGGGCCGCGGACGCGGTCTCGACCCGCGGGCGCCCGCGGTACTACATCGTCGTAGCGCCCCTGATCCTGCTCACGGTCCTCGCCGGCGCGGACGCGCGCGGAACCATCGCCCGCGCCGCGTCGCTGCGCGGGCCCCGGGTCGTGGTCTCGGGGTTCTCCGAGGCGGGTGACGCCATCGACCGCGGGGTCTCCTCGGTGTTCTCCTCGCGCTGGACGACGGTGTCGGCCACCACGTCGGGCGTCTACCTCGTCACGTCGACGGCCCCGGGGCCGAACACCTACCGGTTCGTGCCCGTCGCGGGTCAGCCGCTGCGCGTGGGCACCTACGACGATCTCCAGGCGGCGCTCACGCGATCCGCCGGCTTCGCCGGCATCTCGGTCACGGGCCCGGGCCGACCCGCGGGGTGCCGGTACCTCACGGGAAGCTTTCACGTCTGGGACATCGCGAGTGACGCGGGCGGGTCACTGACGCGCCTGGACCTCACCTACGTGGAACACTGCGACGCCGGACGCGCCGCCAATTACGGCGAAGTCCTCCTCAACGACGCCCCCCACCTGGGCGCGCTCGTCGCCTCGGCCACTCGCCTCACCTTTCCCGACCAGACCCCCACCCTGCCCTACGTCCTCATGAACCCGACCTCGAGGGTCCAGCCCGTGTCGCTGCGCCAGAGCACCACGACGGTGAGTCACTTCCGGGTGACGCCGGTCGTGGCGTCGTGCGCCCTCGCGGTGCCCGCGAACTCGGCGTGCACCTACCTGATTCGACTGGTGCCCCCCACGCCCGGCACCTACACGTCGACCGTGCTCGCCGCCTCGACCAACGCCGTGCTGGCGTTACCCCTCACGGGACACGCCGGGGGCGCGTGAGGGGTAACGCGACGCGCTCTCGCGCGGGTTCGGGGACCCCAACGAGGGGAGACGGCGCGCGATGGCGTGCGCGGCGCGCGATAGCGCCTCGGGCGCGTACGTCAAGTACAGCGCGGGCTCGACCAGTTCGAGTTCCATCAAGCGCCAACCGTCGGGCGTGGGGACCAGGTCGACGCGGGCGTAGGCGAGGTCGGCGAAACGTCCCGTGAGCACCCGCTGCGCGAGGGCGATCGCGTCGGGCCGCTCCTCGGCGCGCGACATCTGGCGCGAACGGAACTCCCCGTCACGTTCCTCGGGGGCGACCTTCAAGTGGGCTCGTTTGGTCATCGCGTGCGAGAACCGCCCGTCGAAGAAGATCATCGCGTACTCCCCGTGCTCGTCGATCGAGGTGACGTAGGGCTGGATCAGCGCGGCGCGGCGCGAGTCGTGCAGTCGCGCGACGTGCTCGCGCGCGGCGTCGTGCTCGCGCGCGGCGAAGCACCGCGCGTCGATCGAGCCCGCCCCGACGGCGGGCTTGACGACGACGTCGCCCTCGGGGAACGACGGCTCCTCGCCCACCTCGCAGAACGACGTGGCGACGACCGGGACCCCGCGCGCGGCCAGATCGGCCAGGTAGTGCTTGTCGACGGAGTACTCGATGACGTCGTAGGGATTGAGCAAGCGCGCCCGGGCGCGCGCCCAGCGCAGAAACTCCTCGACCTGGGCCGCGTAGCCCCAGGTCGATCGCACCACCACCAGGTCGTACGCCGTCCAGTCGACGGCCTGGTCGTCCCAGACCTCGAGCGTCGCGTCGACCCCGCGGCGCGCGAGCTCGGCGATCAGCTCGGGCGAGTCGACGTCGACGTGGGCCTCGAGGGACGCGGCGGCGTCGGCGAGCGCGAAGCGCGACGTGGCCAGGGCGACCCGGCTCACGGCAAGAAGTACACCGTCGCGTGCTGGGCCAGGGTCACCAGGGGACCCGGCCACACGCCGAACAACAGGGTCAGCACGACCCCCGCCCCGATGACGATCGCCGTCGCGCGCGGGACCACCACGCGCACCGCGTCGAGTTCGTCGTCGGGCTCCGCGTAGAGCACCACGGTCCAGCGCAAGTAGAACGACGCCGCGATGGCGGCGCTCAGGAGCGCGATCAACGCCAACAGCGATCCCCCCGCGTCGACGGCCGCGGCCAGCACCGAGTACTTCGCGTAGAAGCCGGCGGTCAGGGGCGCACCCAGTTGGGACAGCAGCAGCACGGCCAGCGCCGCGCCCAGCCAGGGCTGGCGCCGCGCGAGTCCCCGGTAGGACTCGAGCGAGTGGCGCTCGTCACCCAACCCGCCCATCACCGTGAGCACGGCGAAGGTCGCCACCACCGTGGGCGCGTAGGTCATCAGGTAGAACAACAGGGCGGCCGACCCGCGGGCGGTCCCCGCCCACACGCCGATCAGGATGAAGCCCGCGTGGTTGATCGACGAGTACGCCAGCAGGCGCTTCGCGTTGCGCTGCGGGAGGGCGAGGGCCGCGCCCACCACGGTCGTCAAGACCACCAGCACCCACAAGATGGGCCGCCAGGTGTCGAGTTGCGTGCCCAGTCCCGAGATCAACACGCGCACTAACGCCGCGAAGGCGCCGACCTTGACGATCGAGGCCATGAAGCCCGTCACCGGGGTGGGAGCACCCTCGTAGACGTCGGGCGACCACATATGAAAGGGCACCGCCGCCACCTTGAAGGCGAACCCGATCAACAAGAGGGCGCCGCCCGCCACCAACAGTCCGGGTCGTAGCACGACGTTGGAACCGAGGAAGTACGAGATGGTACTCAGGTTCGTCGATCCGGTCGCGCCGTAGAGCAGGGCCGCCCCGTAGATGAAGATGGCCGAGGCGAAGCCGCCGAGCACGAAGTACTTGAGCGAGGCCTCCGCGGACTCGGTCTTGCGCCGATCCAGCGCGACCAGGACGTAGAGCCCGAGGGAGAGGATCTCCAGGCCCAAGAAGATGACGATCAGGTCGTTCGCCTGGGTCATTAAGAGCGCCCCGGCACTCGCGGCCATCGCCAGGATCTGGTACTCGGGTCCGCGCACGTTCTCGCGCACCGCCCAGTCGTGCGCCACCAGGGCCGCGAGGCCCACCGAGACCGCGATCACCGCGCTCGCCACGACCGAGAATCCGTCGAGGACCACCGCGTGCGCGACCGTCGTCGACGCGCCCGCGTGGTCGAGTCCGCGCCACTGGAAGTACGTGGTCACCAGCACCGCGACCGAGGTGAGGACGGTCACCGACGTCGAGAACAGCATCGGCACCGTACGGCGCCACAGGGCCGAGGTGATGAGGAGCACGAGGGCGGCGCCGAAGTACAGCAGGACCGGCAGAATGGTCAGGTAGTGAATGGAGGGGATGGTCACGGTGTTCACTTGATCACGCTCGCGGTGGCGACCTGGGTGACGAGAGTGTGCACCGAGGGGGTGATGCGGTTCAGGACCGGCTGGGGAAAGACGCCGAGGAGCACGATCAAGACGACCACCGGGGCCAGGACCCAACGCTCACCGGCGGACGCGTCCGTCACGGTGGCGTTGGCGCCGAGCGCGCGACCGTGAAAGACACGCTGGTAGGCCCACAGGAGGTACACCGCCGAGGCGAGGACCCCGAGGGCCGCGACCGCGCTCCACCAGGCGTGGGTCGTGAAGGTGCCGATCAGGATCAGGTACTCCGACACGAATCCCGAGAGACCCGGCAGGCCGATGCTGGCCAACATGGCCACGGTGAAGAGCCCCGCCATCACCGGCGCGGGGCCCTGCAGGCCCGCGAAATCCGCGATCTGGATACTGGCGCGACGCCGCTCGAGGAAGCCGATGATCAAGAAGAAGCCAATGGTGATGATGCCGTGGTTGAACATCAACAGCACCGCGCCGGTGACCCCGATGGTCGAGCCCGACATGATCCCGAGCGTGATGAAGCTCATCTGGGCCAGTGACGAGTACGCCACGAAGCGCTTGAGGTCCGCGGCCACGCAGGCCAGCACCGACCCGTAGAGGATACCGATGACGGCCAGCGTCAAGACGTAGGGTCGCACGCTCACCTGCGCCAGCGGCAACAGGCCCACCGCGAAGCGCAGTAGTCCGTAACTGCCGAGCTTGGCCAGGAGAGCCGAGAGCTCGATGGAACCCGCGGTCGGCGCCTCGGCGTAGGTCAGCGGGGACCAGGTGTGCAGGGGCCAGACCGGGGCCTTGGCGCCGAAGGCCACCGCGAAGGCCACGAACAACCACACCGCCGTCGCGTGCGACATCGACGTGGCGGCCATCGCCCCGTAGGCGAAGGTCAGCGCCGCGGTCGGGTGCTGGTGCTGGTAGGCGAAGCCCATGTACAAGATACCGATCAGCAGGAACGCCGACGCGGTGAAGGTGTACAAGAAGAACTTGAGCGCCGCGCGCGTGCGTTCCTTCGCGCCCCAGCCCGAGATGATGAAGTAGCACGGCACCAGGGTCAGCTCGAAGAACACGAAGAACTCCAGCACGTCGTGCGCGACGAAGGAGCCCATGGTGAGGCTCGTCAGGATCAACAGCCACGAGACGAAAGCCGGCTCGCGGCGCTTGTCGCGCCCCCCGAGCAGCGACAGCAGCAACACGAGCGCGGTCAAGACCACCATCAACAGACTCAATCCGTCGAGGGCGACGTCGTAGGCCAGTCCCAGCGGCGCCGAGACGACGTGACGCGAGAGGAAGTCGTAGCCCTGGGCGCCGGCCACGTTGCTCTTGTAGAGTACGGCCACCACCAGGGTCAACACGACTTCGAGGGCTCCGACGCCCACCGCGACGCGATAGGCGGCGTCGGGGGTGCGACGCACCGCCATCGCCACCAGGGCCCCGAGCAGGGGCAGCACGATCAACGCGCTCAGCCAGAGGGAGGAGTGCATCTCTACCTCACCCGTCCCACGAGGTACACGACGATGACGGTCGCCCCGAGCACCATGGCCAGCGCGTATTGACGCACCATGCCCGCTTGCAGTTTGCGAATTCCCTCGCCACTTCGTCGCACCGATCCTCCGAGACCCTCCACCGCGCCGTCGATGACCCGTTCCTCGACGACGTCGGAGGAGAACTGCGCCGCCGTGGCGAGCGGACGCGCCAACGTGGCGTCGTAGGCGTCGTCCCAGTGCCACACGTGCTCGAAGAACGGCTTCTCGAAGGTGGCGGACTCGACGCGGTTGCGCCAAATGGTGAAGGCCGCGAAGAGGCCGATGGCGGCGGCGGCCACGTCGACCAGGGCCAGTCCGGTCTGCAGGGTGGTGCTCTGCGCCGCGCTCGGGGCCACGTACCCGAAGGTCGGGGCCAGGAAGTGGGTGAGGGAGAACCCGTGCGCCCACGGCAGGTCCAAGACACCACCGAACACGCTCAGCACGGCGAGGATCAACAGCGGCACGGTCATCGCCACGGGGGATTCGTGGGGGTCGTGCTGGTGGGTGACCTCGCGGAAGCGTTCGGACCCGCGAAAGGTCAGCACGAAGAGGCGACTCATGTAGTAGGCCGTCAGAATCGCCGTCAGGACGCCGAGGACCCACAGCGGTTTGTTGTGGGTGAACACGTTGGTCAGCACGTCTCCCTTGGACCAGAAGCCCGCGAAGGGGGGCACGCCCGAGATGGTGAGCCAGCCGATGAGGAAGGTCGGGAAGGTGAGGGGGAGCCACCGCGCGAGGCCGCCCATCTTGCGCATGTCCTGTTCGCCGCCGAGCGAGTGGATCACCGAGCCCGACCCGAGGAACAAGAGGGCCTTGAAGAACGCGTGACTGACCATCAAGAAGATCGCGGCGCCGTAGGCGCCCACGCCGACGGCCAGGACCATGTACCCGATCTGGGACACGGTCGAGAAGGCGAGGACCTTCTTGATGTCCTTTTGCGCGGTGGCGATGGTGGCCGCGACGAACGCGGTCACTCCCCCGATGATGGCGATGCTCATGCGCCCCGAGGAGGACAGCGCCAGCACCGGCGACATCCGCACGAGCAGGTACACCCCGGCGGTGACCATGGTCGCGGCGTGGATCAGGGCGGAGACGGGGGTCGGACCCTCCATCGCGTCGGGCAACCAGTTGAACAGAGGGATCTGGGCGCTCTTGCCGGTCGCGGCGAGGAGCAGCGCCAGCACCACCAGGGTCGCCACCGTCGGCGAGAGCAGCGACGTGGAGGAGAAGACGCCCAGGTACGTCAGCGTGTGGGTGTGGGTGAAGAGCAGGAACATCGCCACCAGCAGGCCCACGTCACCGACGCGGTTGTAGATGAACGCCTTCTTGCCCGCCGAGGCGGCCGCATCGCGGTCGAAGTAGTAGCTCACGAGCCAGTAGGAGCACACCCCCACGCCCTCCCACCCGACGAACGTCAGCACCAGGTTGTTCGCCAGGACCAGGGTCAACATCGAGAAGACGAAGAGGTTCAGGTAGAGGAAGAACTTGCGAAAGTCCTTCTCGCCCTCCATGTACGCCGTCGAGTACCAGTGGATCAGCGTCGAGATGCCCGTCACGAAGAGCGACATGGTGATCGACAAGGGATCGACCAGAATGGCCGCGGGGACGTGCAGCGTGTCCACCGAGATCCACGTGAAGAGGTTCACCGTCACCTCGCGCGAGTGATCGTGCAGCACTTGGACGAACGTGAGCACACTGGCCAGGAAACTCAGGCCCACCACGCCGGTCGCGATGACGCCGACCGACCGGTTGCCGAGGGACCGGCCGTTCAACAAGACGAAGAGGAATCCGGCCAGGGGCAAGATCATGATCAGTGGTGCGAGATGCGTCATCAGCCCTGCAGTTCCGAGAGTTCGTCGACCGAGGTCGAGGAGCGACGGCGAAAGACCGCCACCACGATGCCGAGTCCGACCGTCACCTCAGCGGCGGCGACCACCATGATGAAGAAGACCGTCGTCTGACCGCCGATGTCGCTCATGGTGCGCGCGAAGGTGACGAACGTGAGGTTCACGGCGTTCAACATGAGCTCGATGCACATGAACATGATCAGGGCGCTGCGCCGCGTGAGGACGCCGAAGGCCCCCACGCCGAACAGCACCGCCGCCAAGACCAAGAACCACGAGACGGGGATCGTCACGACTCCACCTCCTGGGACGCGACGTCCTCGTCGAACCGCCCGGCGTCGGCCGCCGTTTCCTCGACGTCGTCGTCGACGTCGTCGACCTCGGCGGTGCGCTCGCGGCGCGCCAGCAGGACCGCGCCGACGACCGCGATGATGAGCAGGCCGGCCGTCGCCTCGAAGGCCAGGAGGTAGGTCGTAAAGACCGAATCGCCCAACTGCGTGACGTTGCCCGCCCCCGTCGCCAGCGCCGTGCCGCCCGTCGACGCCGAGAGGACGCCACTCACCCAGTGCGAGTTGGCCATGAGGTAGATCACGCCGGCCACGGTGATCGCCACGCCCAGGCCCGCGAACCAGCGCTGACCGACCAACGGTTCCACGTGAGGGTGCTTGGACTTATCCACGCCCAAGAACATGATGACGAACAAGAACAGCACCACGATGGCCCCGGCGTAGACGATGATCTCCACCGCGGCCAAGAAGTCGGCGCTCTGCTCGAGGAACGCCACGGCCACCCCGAGCAGGCTCAAAATGAGACTGAGCGCGGAGTGCACCGGGTTCGTCATCGCGATCACGCCGACGGCCCCGACCAGGATCATGACGGCGGCGCTCACGAAGACCAGGACGTCGGGGATGGCGTACGTCGTGGCCAACATCAGCTCTCCCCCTTCGTGCGACGACGCGGACGACGCTCCTCGAGTGTCTTCAGCAATCCTTGCAGGCCCCGCTGATCGAGGGGGACGTCGTCGGGCTCGAGGTGCCGCGAGAAGACCTCGCGGATCTGCTTGGAGCCGGTGGCCGCGTCGTCGCGTCGGGGGGACTGTCCCGCTTCGGCCGCGCGCACCCCCACCCCGAGTTCGCCGCTCCACTGCGTCACGCCCTCGAAGGTCGCGTCGCCGGCGGGCGACGTGGCGCGCATCCAACCCCCGGTCATCGCCGCCTCACCGGGTCGCCAGTCCTCCCACGGCAGGCGCTGGGGGAAGCCTTCGTCGTCCACCAGGAGCTGCGCCTTGGTGTAGATCGCGTCGGCCCGATTGGTGAAGGAGAACTCGAACATCTTGGACTCGGTGATGGCCTGGGTGGGGCACGCCTCGACGCACAGGTCACAGTGGATGCAGCGCAGGTAGTTGATCTCGTAGACGTAGCCGTAGCGTTCGCCCGGTGACACCGGGTGGTCCGCGGGATTGTCCAGTCCGCGTACGTAGATGCAATTGACGGGGCACACGCCGGCGCAGAGTTCACAACCGATGCACTTCTCCATCCCGTCCTCGTAGCGATTGAGGACGTGTCGCCCGTGCTGGCGCGGTTGCTTGGGTCGCTTCACCTGGGGATAGGAATTAGTGACGCGAGGCTTGCCCAGGTGCGCCAGGGTCAGCTTGAAACCGCCGAAGAAGTCAGTCCAACCGGCCATTACTCCCCCTCGTCCTCGTCGTCGCGCGCGTCGCTCACCGCGCGGATGACCTCGCCGGGCAACGGCCGTTCGCCCACGGTGGGCATCAGTGCACCGACCCCGCTGGCGCGATCCGCCCCGAGTTCGAACGCGCGACTGAGCAGCGTCCACGCCAAGATCACCACGGCCGCCATGGCGAAGCCGTCGGCGGGCTTGACCAGGAAGCCGGCGACGATGAGCATCCAGCCGAGCGACAGCGGGATCAGTCGCTTCCACCCGAGTTCCATCACCTGGTCGTAGCGGAAACGCGGGAGGGCCGCGCGGAACCAGATGTAGGAGAACGCGAAGGCCGTCGTCTTGGCGAGGAACCAGAGGATGGGGAACACCCAGCGCAGGTGCGCAATGTTGGGCACGTACCCCGCGGGCCCCCCGAGGAAGAGCGTCACGATCAACGCCGACATCGTCAGGGTGTTCATGAACTCCGCCATGAAGAAGAGGGCGAAGCGAATCGACGAGTACTCGGTGTGGAAGCCGCCCACCAATTCACTCTCCGCCTCGACCACGTCGAAGGGCGGACGACCCAACTCCGCGGTGATGGCGATGACGAACACCACGAAGGGGACCACGCCGAGTCGGATGAGGTTCCAGTGCCAGATGCCCCCGCCCTGGCTGGTCACGATGTCGTGGGTCGACAGCGAACCCGAGATCAACGCCACGGTGACGATGGTCATGCCCAGCGCCGCCTCGTAGGAGATCATCTGGGCGCTGGCGCGCACCGAGGACAACAAGGGGTACTTCGAGCCCGACGCCCACCCCGCCAGCATGATG
The DNA here is from genome assembly GCA_021841725.1 of Actinomycetes bacterium. GTDB lineage: Bacteria > Actinomycetota > Acidimicrobiia > Acidimicrobiales > RAAP-2 > RAAP-2. Next base: position 22,776 of record JAKCEC010000002.1, read on the forward strand.
CCGTAGACCGAGATGCCCGACATCGCCAACATCACCAGGATGCCCATCGGCGGGTTGGCGATCTGCAACTCGATGACGTGGCCGGCCACGACCACCGTGCCCCCGAGGGGGATGACCGAAAAAGTGATCAGCGCCGGCACGAGCACCAGGTACGGCGCCAACTTGAAGACGACGCGGTCCGCCTCGGCGGGCATGAGGTCCTCTTTGGCGAAGAGCTTGATGCCGTCGGCGAGCGTCTGCAGCAGGCCGAACGGGCCCCAGCGCTGGGGGCCGATGCGACTCTGCATGTCCGAGATCGCCTTGCGCTCGAACCAGATCATCATGGTGACGGCGCCCATGATCACCGCGAAGCCGACGACCACCTTCACGAGGACGATGATCAGAATCGCCAGGGTGACGTGGAGCCCGTTGGCGAAGAGGGGGTCGACGCTGGCCAGGCTCATCGCGTCTCCAGTCGTACCTGCGTGACCGGGCTCGAGCGGTCGATCAATCGCGAGAGCACGTCGACGCCCGCGGCCACCGTACCCAGCGGGGCTACGCACGTGCCCCGCAGGACCGTCTCGTCGGTGCGCACTTCGACCTCGGCGTCGCCGGCGCCGCCGCGCACCATCACGCGCGCGCCACTGGCCAGTCCCAGGTGATCGAGGTCGCTCGGGTGCACGCCCAGGGTGGTCTCGGCGATCAACGCCGCCACGTCGGACGAGCCCTGCATGGCCACGCCGCGGTCGTAGAGTCGGCGGGCGAGAACGAGACGCAGCGCGTACGCGTCGGCGAGGGGGACGTCGACCACCGGGATCACGACGTCGGAGCGTTGCGCCGTCGTCGCCACCGACCGCGTGGTGGCGTCGAGCAGGGTCGTCGCGCCGGTCGAGTCGCCCAAGCCCACCGTCTTGGTCGAGCGGATGCCCGGGAAAGCCATCGGGTCCATGGGGTGACGCGCCACCGGCGTGGCGTGCAGTCCGGTCACCACCCCGTCGAAGGCCTGGTCCTGCAGGACCGAGAGCGCGGCGTAGCCCGTGGTCTCCTCGATGGCCCGCGCGGTCAGTTCCACCGAGCCCAGTCCGAGGTCCTGACCCCAGGCCAGGGCCAATTCGCTCGCGATGGCGACGTCGTGCCAGGCCGCGCCCGGGGCGCCGACCTTAGCGGCGACCGCGGTGACGCGGCCTTCGAGGTTCGTCACGGTACCCGCGCGCTCGTGCTGCACGCTCGCCGGGAGGACCACGTCGGCGTAGGCCAGCGTGGCCCCGCCGTGCCCGGTGACCGCGATGACGTTCGAGGCCGTCAAGGCTCGCGTGGCCAGCTCCGTGTCGACCACGTTGCCGAGGACGCAGCCCCCGAGCAACACCGTGGTGCGCTGCACCCCGTGGGCCATGGCCTCGAGTTGCGCGGGCGTGTCGCGACCCGACGCCGCGGCGTCGAAGCCGCGACCCGGACGCAGTCGCGGGGCGAGGCCCATGTCGAGGGCGCCGCGGACGTTCGAACGTCGCAGCGCCACCAAGAACCGGGCGTGGGGCAGTCCGTGGGCCAGGGTGGCGATCGCCTGGTCGACGAGGTGTTGGTCCTCGGCCAGATTGGCGCGACCGACGACGATGACGACGCCGGTGCCGTCGCCCAATTTCTCGCGCGCGGCGGCGAGCTCGGACTCCACGACGAGGGTCCCGACCGGGAGGTTCCCCCCCACGAGGGCGTGGGCGATCGCCGCCGTCTCACCGGGTCGCACCGCCACCACGTGCGTGGCGAGCGACCGCAACGCGCCGGGCGCGCTCGCGAGTTCGATGAGCGTGTGGTGCCGGTGCGCGAAACTCTCGCGCAACCGCAGGAAGAGGACGGGCAACTCCTCACGCAGGTCGCCGGTCATGGTCAGCACCACCGGGGCGTTGGCGGCGTCGTCGATGGTCGCCAGGGGCAGCGTCTGCAGTAGGACCGGGTCCAACCCGTCCCCGAACTGGGCGTCGACGTGCTCGGTGCCCACGGCCCCGCGCAAGAAGCGCTCCCAGGCGAAGGCCCCCTCGTTGGTCAGCGCCGCCCCTCCGAGGGCGCCGATCGCGTCGGCGCCACCGGCGTCGTGCAGGAGGCGCGCCGCTTCGGCCAGCGCCGCGCCCCACGACACCGGCGTCAACTCCCCGTCGACGCGCACCATCGGCTCGGTAATGCGGGTGGCGGCCGACAGCGGGTCGCGCGAGTCGGGATTGGCGTCGACGGCGTCGAGGGTGAATCGCCCCTTGTCGCACAGCCAGCCGTGATTGACCGGCTCGGAGTCGACGCCGAGCACGCGCGTCAGTCGGTTGCCCGAGGACTGCACGGCCACGCGACACCCGACGGCGCACGTGGTGCAGGTGCTCTCGACCTGCTCCAGGTCCCAGGGACGCGCGCTGAACCGATAGGGCGTGGCGGTGAGGGCGCCCACCGGGCAGATCTGCACCGTATTGCCCGAGAAGATCGAGTCGAAGGGCTGCGTGGGCGACGTGGCGACCTCGATGAGGTCACCACGACCGGCGAAGGCGATCTGGGGGTCCCCCGCCACCTCACTGGCGAATCGCGTGCACCGTGAGCACTGGATGCATCGTTCGCGGTCCAGCAGCACGAGTTCGCCGATGGCCACGGGCTTGACGAAGTGGCGCTTCTCCTCGACGAAGCGGGTCTCGCCCGAGCCGTGGGCCAGCGTCTGATCCTGGAGCGGGCACTCTCCCCCCTTGTCACACACCGGGCAGTCGAGGGGGTGATTGGCCAGGAGGAACTCGAGGACCCCGTCCTGGGCCTTCTTCACCTTGTCGGAGTCCGTCGTCACGTTCATGCCGTCGGAGACCTTCAGGTAACACGCCGGCTGCAGGGTGGCGCCGCGCGGTCCGTCCACCTCGACCAGACACATGCGACAGACGCCGACGGGCTCCATGCGCGGGTGGTAACAAAAGCGCGGGACGTAGGATCCCGCGCGCTCGGCCACCTCGATGAGGAGTTCCCCCGGCTGCGCCTGCACCGAGCGGCCATTGACCGTGACGGTCACCGGGGTGCGGGTGGGGTCAGTCATGGGGGCAACCTCCGTGGTTCACGTGGGCCACGAAGTCGTCGCGGAACATCGTCAGCGCGGAGTGGACCGAAGAAGGGATGGACGGTCCCAAGACGCAGATCGTGGTCTGCTGGGGGGGCCAACTGAGTCCGGGCGCGATGTTGTCGCACAGGTCGAGGAGCAGATCGAGGTCCTCGAGGCGTCCGCCGCCGTGTTCCAGGCGGTACATGATGCGCTCAATCCAGCCGGATCCCTCGCGACACGGCGTGCACTGGCCGCACGATTCGCGCGAGAAGAACTTCGTGATGCGCCACGTCGCGCGCACGACGCAACTGGCGTCGTCCATGACCACGATCGAACCCGACCCGAGCATCGAGCCCAGGGCGCCCACTTCATCTTGTCCGAGTGGCGTATCGAGTTGGTCGGGTCCGAACCAGGGCGCCGACACGCCGCCCGGGATGAAGGCCTTGAGACGTCGGCCCTCGGCGAGTCCCCCGCCCAGGGCCGGGTCGAAAATGATGTCGCGAAAGGTGTTCTTGACCATCTCGAGTTCGAAGACGCCGGGGTTCTTCACGTCGCCGGCGAGCGCGAAGAGCCGCGTACCCGTGGAACGGCCCACGCCGAGCGCGGCGAACGCCGCGCCGCCGTGGTTGATGATCCAGGGGAGGTTCGACATGGTCTCGACGTTGTTGACCACCGTGGGCTCCCCGTAGAGACCGGTGACCGCCGGGAAGAACGGGGGTTTGATGCGCGGAAAGCCGCGCTTGCCCTCGAGGGCCTCGAGCAGCGAGGTCTCCTCGCCGCAGATGTACGCGCCCGCCCCCGGGTGCACCACGATGTCGAGTGAGAAGTCGGAGCCGAATATCTTCGATCCCAGCGCGCCGTGGGCGTACGCGTCGTTGAGCGCCTGCTGGACCCGCTCGAGGCCCAACGCGAACTCGCCGCGCAAGAAGATGAAGGCCTGACTCACCTGCAGCGCGTACGCGGCGATGATCACGCCCTCGACCAGTTGGTGGGGGTCACGTTCGACGAGGTAGTGGTCCTTGAACGTGGCCGGTTCGGATTCGTCGCCGTTGACCACCAGGTACGAGATCGGCGAGCGACGCAGCATGGACCACTTACGCCCGGCCGGGAATCCCGCACCGCCGCGACCCAGTAGTGACGCCTGGTCCACCTCGGCCGCGACGGCCTCGGGGAACATCGCGAGCGCCTTGCGCAGGGCGTCGTAGCCCCCCGTCTCGAGGTAGCGGTGCAGGGTAAAGGAATCATTCAAGTCGCGCCGCGAGGACACGA